>NZ_DBHKZA010000019.1:71757-82593 GCF_057314935.1 Achromobacter sp. | reverse complement strand
GGAATCATAATCCGCAGGTCCCCTGTTCGAATCAGGGATGCGCCACCAGAATTCAAAAAGGCCCTCACTTCGGTGAGGGCCTTTTGCTTTGCGGCGACGGCGATCGGTTCACACTCGCCGATCGCCATCGGCCACTGCAAACCGCAGTGCAGGCATTACGCGCGACGCAGCGTGTCCCGGCGCTTGCCGCCCCAGGTTGCAGCCAGGCTTGCCACAAAGGCGCCGATCAACATCGAGGCAAAGCCCCACAGCGCAAATGCGGCTGCGGCCTTGCGCGCCTTGTCGGCGGCTTCCTTGGCCTTCTGCTTGGCGTCTTCCGCCGCCTTCTTGGCGTTGGCAATCGCCTGTTCGACACGGCGCTGCGCCACGGCGGGTTCCACGCCCGTTTGCGCAGCCACCACCTTCACCACATAGTCACGATCTTCGGGTGCGATGTCGCCACGCGCCAGGCTCATTGCCACGATACGGCCCACTTCAGCCCTCGCGGTATTGCGGTCGCCGCCCGCATCGGGGCGGTCAGAACGCAGCAGCGTGTCCGTGAAGTAGTCGGTGGCACGGTCCATGCCGCCACCGCTTGCGCCGGCCGCGGCCGTTGCCGTGACTGCTGCGCCCGCCCCAGCCGCTACCGTCGCACCCGTCTTCGCGGCGCCGGAGGCCACGGTGGCGATCGCCGAACCCAGCAGCGCGGCACTGACCACCGCACTCAGCGCCCACACCAGGAAGCCGTGCGCCGTGTCGCGGAAATAGACCTCATCCGAATGCACATCCACCCATTTCGTGCGCAGGCGCCCGGCCACATAGCCGCCGATGCCGTATGCGACGATCTGCGTGAAAAGCATCCACGCAATGATGCTGATGCCGACCGCGGGAGCAGACATGCCCTCATCGGCCCACGGCGACACGGACAGGAAGCCCAGGCCAGTGCCGCCGGCGAACAGCGCCAGCGACAGCGCAGCGGCGATCACCGCGCCCGCGATCACCGCGGCCCAGGACACCGCCGAGACGGCCGATTCGTGCGGAGGCACGACGCCGCCGTAGGGCTGGCTCAATGAAGATGCGTTTTCCATGGTGATTCCTTGTTGATTGTTTTGTCGCGGCGCAAGCGGGCCCTGATCGGGCCGGCTCCAGCGCGGGAAACGGATTGCACGTCAGTGCCAGAAAAGCGCCAGCAGGATGATGATGGGAATAGGCACGCCTATCAGCCACAGCAAGATGGAACGCATAACGGACTCCTCATGGTTGTCATTGCATTGCGACACCGGCGCTCAGGCCAGGTCAATTGCGCCCGGCAGGCGCGGGTCGGGGGCGGGGGGCGTGGGATCGTGAGCCGGCGGATCGTCCGGCGGCTGATTCGGATCCGGTAGCGGATCGTCGGGCGGCAGGTTGCCGGGTAGCGCGGGATCGTCCGGCGACAGGTCGTCAGGCAGGCCGGGTTCTCGGTGCGGGGATGGGGTCATGGTGTTTCTCCTCCGGCGTCAAACACGCCGCCCGCCTTACAGCAATTAGCGTTCCCGAAACAGCCAGACGGTTGCGCAGTACGCAAAAAAGCCCTCTTTCGAGGGCTTTTCGGTGGCGTCCCGCCAAATGGCGTCAGGCCTTGGCCTTGTCGTCCTTTTGCACATCCAGGCCATTTATGCCATCACTGCCCAGAAATGCCATCACGGCTGCCTTGCCGGCGGCGGAGGCTTCGTCCTGGCTTGCATAGCGCCTTTCCGAATAATTGGTGCTGTGCACATTACCGGATTCGGGATCGAGCAAGGTGATGATCCACGCGAACTCGCCGGGCATCAATTGCCTGACCTGTAGCGTGGCACGCGTGCCGGGGCGCAATCTGTGCGGCATCTGGCAGCCTTTTCAGTAATGGGATGCCCCCATCGTAGCGCAAAGCCGTCCGCCCGCAACACGGTGTTGAACGCCGTTCGAAATGTTGCAAGAGCACATGAATCCATGCTGCACACCGCGAGGCAAAAACGCCACAACGGACGGTTGCCGCCAGGAAAACCCTAGGGTCCACACTGCAAATACAGGCGCACAATCAGCACAAACATATAGACCGCACAAGCGGCGCCGCATCCCTTTAATCAGGCGAGGACGGAGACAACATGACTTACGTAGCAGTGGTTATCAGCTGTTTTATGGTTATGGGTATCGTCGCGTTGGTGATTCAAACGATTCAAAGCGCAGGGCCCGAGCCCTGGCTGAAGATTTCGGCGGCGATTGTCAGTTCAACCTTCGCTTCGCTCCTGTTGATCCCGCTGGGCTACGCCGTGGCCCAGACCATGCTGATCGACTGACTGCCTCGCTCGCGGCAACCCGCCAGGGCTATCCGCCCCGGGCGGGCTTGCCACGCGTCGCCGCCCAGCACAACAACGAACCGGCGGTGACCATCGCCACGCCCTGCCAGAATGGCGGCGTGAGGCGGGTCGAGAGCCATACGGCTGCGAAGAAGGTGGAGAGCACGGGTGTGAAGTAGGACGCCGTGGCCAGCAAGGTCAGGTTGCCTTTGAGTATTCCCACGTTCCACAGCGCGTAACCGGCTGCCATCGCACCACCGGTCACGCACAGTTCAAGCGTGGCGGATCCGGTGAATGCCAGCGCCGGCTCGGCGCTGAAGCAATACTTGATCCACAACGCCGCCGCAGTCAGCATGAAGAACAGCGCGACGCCATTCTTGCCGTCGGCGAACCGCGTTGTCACGTTGCAATAAACGGCCCAGATAATGGCGCCACTGAATGCCAATCCATAACTGAGGGGGTTGCTCGATACGTTGGCCAAGGTGCGTTCCCACGACAGTCCGCCCGATCCGCCCACAACCCAGACGATGCCGCATACCGACAGCGCAATCCCCGGCACTACCCATGCGTTGGCACGCTGGCCGTTGATCACCATCGCCAGCACCACCGTCAGGCACGGCCAGAGATAGTTGACGATACCAAGCTCGATGGCCTGTCCGCGGTCAAGCGCGAACCCCAGGGACAGCGACAGGCAGATCTCGTAAGCGACGAACAGCAGGCTGCCGACGATGAGATAACGCCGGGGAAAACTGCGCAACTTCGGAAAGCCCAGCAAACCCACGAGGAAAACCGAACCCACCGTGTAGATGAGCGCGGCGCCGCCGATGGCGCCGAAGCTTTCGCTGACGCTGCGAATAAGGCCGACGACCGTGCCCCACAGCACGATCGCCAGCAAACCTAAGAAGGTGGCCGAATTCCGGCCGAGGGAAATTTGCATTACCGTTCCGCTTGCTCATTGCTGCGCGCCGCGTTGCCTGCGTGCCAGGCGCGGCGTCAGCCGAGCAGTGTAACGAATACCCGGCGTTGAAGTCGTGACCTGCCGGCATGGGCGAACCCGTGCCCATAAGCGCTATACCCACTGAAACAATGAAGAAGAGGGAGAAGCATCCGCATGGCCATTTCCATACGCAGATTGAGCGATGTGCTCGCCAGCACGGAGTCGGGCAGGCTTTATCGGATAGAGGTTTTCTTGCAAGCGGATGATCCGGGGACCGTCGACCCGCCGCCGCCAGCCACGCGCTATATCCTCAGGACATCGGAAGGCGAACGCGTCATCGCCTTGGGCGACAAGCGGTACCGCCTGAAATCGGGTGAGGTGTTGACCGCCCTGGCGCCGCAACAGGCGCCTCCCCCCAGCTAGCGGGCACGCACCCGGCGTCACAGATCCGACGCAACCCGCCGCTTGCCCTGCCCCTTGGCCTTGTACAGCGCCACATCGGCACGCTCCAGCAGTTGCAGCATCGTGATGCCGGAATGGGGATAGACGGCGATGCCCACACTGGCTGACACCGCCACGCGGACACCCGGATACGGCAGCGACAGTCCCTCGACCAGCGCCTCGGCGACGATCTGGGCGTTTTCCTGGCCGACGCCCATCAGCAGGACGGCGAATTCGTCGCCGCCCAGGCGGGCCGCCACGTCGGACACCCGGATCGCGCGCGCCATGCGGTCCGCGGCTTCCTTCAGGACCGTATCGCCGGCGGCGTGGCCATGCAGGTCGTTCACGGCCTTGAAACCGTCCAGGTCGATCGCCAGGATGGCGAAGGATTCGCCGCTGCGCTGCGCCACCGCCAATTCACGCAGGATCAGTTCACCGAACAGCACCCGGTTGCACAGGCCCGTCAGCGGGTCGTAGTGCGCCAGATGCTGGGCGTGCGCCAACATGCGCGAGGCCTGCAACAGCGCGGTGCCGACCTCCTGGGCCTCTTTCACATGAGTGGCCGGCAACTCGACGGTGCGGCCTTCGCCCAACGCCAGCGCCGGGCCGACCAGCCCCTGCACCGCCGAGGTCAGGCGGCTGGCCAGGCGCAAAGCCAACCACAGCCCCAGGCCGAACGCAAACAAGGTGCCTAGCGCCAGCCAAGCGATGGAGCGGTACAGATCCGTGGTCAACAGGGTCATGGGCGCGCCGGCCGCGACGGTCCAGCCCGAAAGCGCCGACCGGCTGAACGCGGTGTAGACCGGCGTGCCTTCTTTGGTGGTGGTCTCAAGCGCACCCTCGCTTTCCTGCTGCACCGCCTGTGCCAAGGTGGGAACCGCTTTCTGTCCGACGAACCGCGCGGCGTCGCGGGTACGGGCGACGATGGTCCCGGAGCTGTCCAGCACCGCCGCCACCCACCCGTCCGGTAGCGCCCGGCGGCCCAATGCGTTACCGATGCGGCTGGGCGACAGGCCCACATTCAGGCTGTAGACGACCGCATCGCCGCGCACCACCGGCACACCCAGCGCGATCGTCGGCTGCCGGCTCACGCCGCCCGTGAACAAATGACTGAGCACGGGCGCGCGCGTCTCGAACACCCGGTTCAAGTCCTGCGGCGCGCCGCTCATGGGCAACGGGGTGCCATACGGCACCAGCGTGCTGATGATCTGCCGGCCTTCGCGGTCGGTCAGGACGTAGCTGTCCACGATTTGGAACCGTACCGATTCCCGAGCGCGCTGATGGAAACTTGCCAGGTCGCCGCCGATCAGGTCGGGCGACGTTGCCAGCATCTGCACGCCCGCTTCGACACCGGTCAGCTCGCGGTCGAGAATGGCGGTCAGGTTGCGGGCCAGAAAGATGGTGTCGCGGAATATCCGCTCTTTCTGGATGACATAGCTTTCATACACGGCCACCGACGCCACCACCAGAGCCGGCGAAATACAGGTGAAAACGAGTGCCAGCAAACCGGCCCGCATGGAATACCGGTGCAGCGGACGAGCCTTCGCGCCCGCCAGGCTCTCGCCATCAGCCATCGCCTATCCCCCTTGGTCTCATGCGCCTCCCGATATGTCCTCCGGGACGGTGTTACGCCTGATCGCGCCCCGCTCCGCGTCCCCAATTTACTCCGAAATTTTCGGCCAGGCGACGACTTCCTGACGGACGGATACGGTTGGTCATCCCCATTGGCGACAGGTTGATACTATCGCCGCCATGACCAATATGTCCCCTGAATCATCCACCTCCGGCGCACTCGACGCGTCAGATAAGACCGTGCTGACCTACGGCGCCATCGCCGCCCTGTCCGGCCTGATCCTCCACCAGCTCATGGCGCTGCGGGCCTGGCCCTGGGGCCACCCGTTTGCCCTGGCTTTTCTGCTGCAATGGATAGCGCTCGCGCCGCTGGCAGGCGCATTGCTGGCCGGGATGCGCAGCGGCCGGCGTTGGCTTGCGGCGCTGGCGGCATACGGGTTGATCCTGCCCGCCGTGACGGCCTGCGGCCTGACGTCCGCGAACGGCGCGCTGCCCTACGAACTGGGCGGATGGCCGCCGGGCAATGCCTTGGCGCTGGCGCTGTTGCTGACCGGCGCCGCAGGCTTCATCCTGCTGCCGTTGATCCAGGCCCTGGATGCCGGCAAGCCCCAATGGAACTACCCCGCCGTCTTCCGCGCCGCCTGGCGCCTGACGGTTCATCTGACGCTCGCCGCCTGCCTGGCCGCAGCGGTATGCCTGCTGCTGACCGCCGCGGGCGCCATGTTCACGATGATCGGCATCCGGGCTGTCCGCGCCATCGTCGACGACGCGTACTTCCGGCTCGCGGCCTGGCCGATGATCCTGGCCGCCTGCCTGGTGGGCGTGCGCCGCCGCCCGTCGCTGACGGATACGCTGCAGCGCTCCTGGCTGACGCTGAACGCGTGGCTCCTGCCGCTGGTCACCGCCGTCGGGCTGGCGTTCACGCTGGCGCTGGCCGCCCGGATGGCGCTGGGCCTTGCGGCCGTGCAGCTGTCGGCCGGCGCGCTGATCGCCTTCTCGCTTGCCTGGATCAAGCTGATCAATGCCGCCTGGCAGGACAGCCCCGAGGCCGCCCCCTTTGGACCGCGGCTGCGGGCGCTGCTGCGCGCGTCGATGGTGTGCCTGCCGCCGCTGGCCGCGGTGGCCTTTTACGGCGCCGTCGTCCGCGTGGAGCAATACGGCTGGACCGTCCTGCGCGTGTGGGGCATCGCAGGCAGCGGGATGCTGATCCTGTACGGCGCAGGCTACGCCTGGGCAGCACTACGACCCACGCGTTACTACGCCGTGCTGGCTGCCACCAACCTGATTGCGGCCTTCGCCACGCTGGGGCTGCTGCTGGCCATCAACACACCAGTCGCCAGTCCCGAACGCCTGACGGCGGAAAGCCAGCTGCGGCGGATGATCGACGGACGCCTGGATCCGGAGCGGTTCAGCTTTCACGCGATGGGCAAGGACTACGGCCATTGGGGCCGCGATGCCTTGCAGCAGTTGGCAGACGGCGTAGCGAATGCGCGGGACCCGCGGATTGCCCTGGCGGCCGCAGAGGCCCTGAAAGGCAGCTACTACAGCTGGGACGACGTGCAACGGCTCAACGGCCAGCCATCAGCGGCCGATCCGGCGCCGACGGCCGTGCCGGCGTTCGCCACCACGCCGGCAGGCCGCGCGATACCCGACGCATGGTGGAACGCGCTGCGCGCCGACTCCCCCGGCCGGGCAAAGCTGTGCTCCCCCCCGGCCACGCAGAACAAGGCGTTGACGCCGCCTTGCCGGTTGATCTTCGCCGACCTGACAGGCGACGGCGTGGACGAGATCATCCTGTACATCCCGCCACGCGACGAAGAGCCCGGCAGCGGCGAACAGTTGATCGCCTATGTTTCGGATGCGACGCACGCCTGGCACCAATTGGGCTGGCTCCGGGCGGAGAGCTTTGAACAGCCCCTGGATGGCGCGACCGGCGTGGACGATATCGGCCAGGCGCTGGAACAGGGGCTGGTGCGCACCCGACCACGGCCGGAACGCGACCTGATGATCGGCGACAACCTGCTGCGGCTGCGCTGAGCTACTGCTCTTCCAGGTCGGGGGTGCCCGTGAACTGGCTTTTCAGCAAGGTCAACGCCCCCTTCTCCGCCAACGCCTCGTTGGGATAGACGTGCTTGGTGTCTTCAAGCACCGGGAATCCGAAGATGCGGACGCGGGTGTGAAAGCCTTCGGGGGTTTCAGCGAACTCGATATCGAAATTGCGCTCTTCGATCCAGCCCGATCGATGCAGTTTCCATTCCATATGCAACACGCTCCTGAGTGGCGACGTCGACACGAAAGGCCGGCCGGAAAGGCCGACGCTGCTACACCATACACCCGGCGCGTCGCGCGCGGATGACTTGTCGCCACCCGCACGCGCCGACCACGCGCCTCACTCTGCGGGCGGCGGCGTCGTTTCCGCTTTGCCCAGCAATTCTTCCGAGGCGGGCGAGAACAGGTCCCAGCAGGCCATGAACAGCGCGGCGATCAAGGGGCCGATCACGAAACCGTTCAAGCCGAACAGGGCCATGCCGCCCAGGGTGGAGATCAGCACCACATAGTCCGGCATCTTGGTGTCCTTGCCCACCAGGATCGGACGCAGCACGTTGTCCACCATGCCGATGACCAGCACCCCGAACGCGATCAGCACCGCGCCCTTGACCACGGCGCCCGTCAACAGGAAGTAGATGGCGACCGGCGCCCAGATCAGGCCGGCGCCGATCGCGGGCAACAGCGACAGGAAGCCCATGATCACGCCCCACAACAGCGCGCCCTGGATCGACAGGATCGAAAAGATGATCCCGCCCAGCGCGCCCTGCGCCGCGGCCACCGCGATGTTGCCCTTGACGGTGGCGCGCACGACGGTGGTGAACTTGCGGAACAGGTGCTGCTTGTGCGCGTCGCTCAGCGGCATCGCGCGCTTTAAGCGCGCCGTCAGTTGCGGACCGTCGCGCAACAAAAAGAACAGCAGGTACAGCATGATGCCGAAGCTGATCACGAACTGGAACGTGTCCTGGCCGATGTTCAGCGCCTGGGTCGCCAGGAACTGGCTGGCCTGCATCGCGCCTGCGCTGAGCTTTTGCTGCAGGCTGGGGATGTCGGCCAGATCGAAACGCGCCAGCAGGTCATGCACCGACGGCGGCAACGCGGCCATCGCCTGCTGGAAATAAGCGCCGAAATTCAGTTCGCCCGACTTGATGCTTTGGTACAGGTTCGCGCCTTCGCTCACCAGCGAACCGCTGATCGCGACCAACGGCAGGATGACCAGCAGCAGGACAAGCAGCAAGGTGATCAACGCGCCAAGGTTGCGCCGCCCGCCGATACGCGCGACCAGCCGGCGCTGCAAGGGCGCAAAGATGATGGCAAGGATGGCGCCCCAGAAAACGGCGCCGTAGAAAGGCCACAGTAGCCAGCCGAACGCGATGGTGACCACCACGAGCAGGAGCAGAAAGGTTCTGTAGTGCAAGCTGGATGATTGGCTCATATTCCGTTCCAGGCACGGCGAACGCCGCGAGACCCGCATTGTACAAAGCGTCCACCTTGTGGCGGGTTCAGGCCCCCAGCGCCACGGCAAGCAAAACGGTTTCGCGCGCTTGCGCCAAGCCGTCGGACTGCGCGTTCAGCCCCTGCAGGCGCAGGTTCAGTTCCTGCTGGAGCGACAGCGTCGCCACGCGGGCCTGACCGTCCACCAACTGGATGTCCGCCCCATGATCCGCCACGAAATCCGCCACGCCCACGGCGTCGCGCGCAACCGAGTCCATCCGGGTGGCGGCCTGCATCAGATCCGCGGCGGGGCCGGTCACGGCTTCGTCATACGCGCCGCCATAGACGGGCGCGAGATCGGGCGGCAGCGTCATCGCGGCGCGCGCGCGATCGGCCTTGGCGCGGGCATCCTGCAGCTTGCCCGCGCTGTCTGCCAGGGTCTTGCGGGCAGCCTCGAAGCCGGCCTTGCGCTCGACGATGTCCCCGACCGACCGGATCGTCTCCACCGCCAACACCTCGCGCAACGGGGCGGCGGCCTCGGCCATCGCCTTCTGGAAATCGGTAATGACCTCATACGCGTCGGCGTAGCCGCCTATTGCGTCCTTCTCGGCTTTGCTCAATGCGCCGATAGGCAACAACGCGTCGCTGCTCACCCGTGCCTGCAGCAACTGGATGAACGCGACCCGCTCCTGGGGCTCTTTATTGACGCAGGCCGTCATGAACAGCATCGAAGCCATCGCCAGGCCCGTCAGGCAGGCTCGCCATGGTGACATGCGTGTCCTCCTTGCATGGGGGATTGGGGTTGCGGGGATTGAAACGCCGGGGCCGCAGCCGCCACGACGGCGACGGCTGGCGTCCGTGGGCAGATTATCCCGAAGCGCCCTTCGGCAGCCATCGGCGGGCGGATTTTGTTGCGATCGAAGCGAGTTGACACAGGACGCGCCGCGCGGCGAGCTGCCCGCCATCATGCGTTCAGCGGGTAGGTCATCGCGCACCGCCGCGCGGCGTCGAAGCCGGCGTCCGATTCCGCTTGCAATCGGGCCTGCAAAAGCGGCGCGAGCGGCGCAGGCAGTTCAGTAAAGCCCTGGCGCCGGTAGAACGGCGCATTCCAGGGCAACTCCCGGTCCGTGGTCAGCACCACCGCGCCGTAGACGCCTGCGGCCCGCGCGTGCGCCAACACCGCCTGCAAGAGCGCCCGGCCCAGGCCATGACCCTGCCAAGGCAGCGCCACCGACATCTCCGCCAGGAACAGGTCGCCGCCCATCGGCCGCGCCAGCGCGAAGCCGCGCACCTGGTCATCGGGCTGGGCGACCCACAGCAGGCCCGCGGCCTCGGCCGCAGCCAATTCGCTCGCGGGCAGCGGTTCGCCATCGGCAGCCCAGGCCAGGGCGGTGCCGCGAAAGCGCTCGGCAGCGGAGCGCTCGATATCGGCCAGGCAGGCCAGGTCGGAAGGTCGGGCGGATCGGATCATGAGGGATGGAAGTATGCACCATGCCGGGGCATCGCCTCGATGCCCCGATCCCTTAAAATGCCCGATCCGGCCGCGCTATCGGCCGCCCGCAACACTGGCTCTGCTTCAACGATGACCCAAAACGCTACTTCCGCCTCCTGGGGGTTCACCCAGCCCGATTGCCGCGGCGCAGCCGCCCTGCTCTTCTTCATGGACGATCTGGCGCGCGTCGTGAACCAGTACCTGGGACATGGCCAATTGTCGGACGAAGCCCTGGCGGATGCCCAAAAAGCGGTCGACGCATTGCTTTCCCGCTACGTCGAGATCGAGGCGGCCCCTGAAGCGTTCAACGACGAACGCATCGGCCTGGCGTTGGAAACCGAACGCCAGCCGGACGGCACGATGGGCGCGCAGGTGGCGCTGCGGATGTCCCCGCGCCTGGAAGGCCTGATCATCGAGGCCCAGCGCCAAGCTCGCCCCGCGGCGCACTGATGCCCCCGGGGGCCATGCGCCCCCTTTCAAAAAAGACTTGCAAAACCCATCGACCTGCGATAATATCGATGGTTGAGGTCTTTCTGTGGACGCCAAAAAGCGTCAAACAGGCAGAGTACGGAAAGGCAGTGTACGGAAACTGCGGCCCGGGAAGCAGTACCCCAAAGCAG
>NZ_DBHKZA010000019.1:64850-71657 GCF_057314935.1 Achromobacter sp. | reverse complement strand
GTACGGAAAGGCAGTGTACGGAAACTGCGGCCCGGGAAGCAGTACCCCAAAGCAGTACCCCGAAAAGCAGAAACACCCCAGGCACTACCCGGCTCAATTCCCCGCCACTGACTGAACGTCATTGGCTCAGCGATGAGCCGCTCGGATTCCGATCCGATTTGCGAAAACCCACAACGCCAAAACGCAAATCCCGGTTCCGACACGAAAGTCGCGCACTACCCGCGCAACTTCCACAATCAAAGCAGCTCCGAATGCAGCGACGGCCATGATGGCCAGCGTGCTTACTTGATCAACGCCCAGGCACTGAACCTGAATGGCGGGATCCGACGCAAGCAGCCTCGAAGCCGCTCATCGCACCTTCGCCAAACCGCCAGTCCGGCTTGGCCAGAAGCAACCGGATACGCTGCGGCCCGAGTCGACCCAACGACGACAGCCGCACAGCAACCGCCAGAGCCAACCCACTCTGCGCGGACCCTCAGGCCTAAAGAGCGCATGCACCGAACATGCACGCCACCTGGCCCGAACCGATGCCGTCTTGGACTGACGGTCGGCATCAAACAGCGGCATTAAACCGTTACCCGCGCACGCAAAAATATGAGAATGCGCAAAGGGACGGCAACACTTATGCGTTAGTGTCATGCATGCCTGTCCGAATCAACCCGGCTGGACATGGCGAACGACCCGATGCGAGGCGCTTTTGTTACGCCCGCATCTTGCGCGGCATGAACACCACGCAGCTTTCTAATAACTAGAACCCAAGAGAACAAACACCATGAATACTCGTTTCACTACCTCGGACCTGATCCGACGCCCGGCTCACACCACGCTGGACAACACCCCGATCCATATCGGCGACATCGTCTATCTGCAGCCGACCAACGGCCCCGCCATCCGCGCGACGGTCATTTTCAACGCGCCGATCGACGGCACGACGACCTACACCACTGAAGTCGTGCCTTGCGGCTCGGCCACGCAGAAGGTGCCTGGCCAGCGCATCCGCTTCCGCCACGAGCATGTGCACCGCATCGAACCCGTGCGCCGCACCACGCATTGATCCAAGCCAAGATCGCCGCGCTTAAAGCGCGGCGATTGCTTTTTGCCCGTGATAAATTCGCAGGCAATCCGTCCAGGCAGCTCAATCATGCAGAACAACCGGCTAGCGATCCGCATCTGGGACCTTCCCACCCGCCTCTTTCACTGGGCGCTTGTCGTCTGCATCATCGGCGCGTTCGTCAGCGTGAAGCTGGGCGGCCTTTACATGGACTGGCACGTGCGCTTCGGCTGTACGGCGCTGGGCCTGATCATCTTCCGCCTGCTCTGGGGCATTGTCGGCCCGCGCTACGCCCGCTTCAGCCAGTTCGTGCGCGGCCCCGCCGCGGTGGCCCGGTACCTGAAGGGCGCCGCCGCCCCGGCCGGCCATAACCCGCTGGGCGCGCTGTCGGTGCTGGCCCTGCTGCTGGTGATCGGCTTCCAGGCCGCAAGCGGACTGTTCACCACCGACGACATCATGACGCAAGGGCCGCTATTCGGACACGTCAGCGAAGCCACCTCCGGGCTCCTGACGTCCTGGCACAAGCTCAACGAATGGGTCATCATCGGCCTGATCGCGCTGCACCTGCTGGCCGTTGCCTGGTATGCCGTGGTGCGCCGCAAGCGCCTGGTGCGTGCCATCATCACCGGCGACGTCGATGCCAAGGACTTGCCGGCGGGCACGCCGCCCGCCCAGGACGGCATCGCGGTCTGGGTGCGCGCGCTGCTGCTGGGCGCCTGCGTGACGGGCCTGGTCGTGTGGATACGGTCGCTGGAAGTGGTCGCCGACATGTCCTTCTCCTGAACCGCCCGCGAGCACGCAAAAAAAAGCCCCTCGAGTTTTCGAGGGGCTTTTTTTTGCGGCACCGGCGGACTGCCCGAAGGCAGGCGCCTGATTTACTTCTTCTTGCGGTAGGAATCGTGGCAGGCCTTGCAGCTTGCGCCCACGTCGCCGAAGGCCGCGCGCAGCTTGTCCAGATCGCCCGCGTCGGCCGCAGCCGACAGCTTCACGATATTGTCCTGGAACGCTTGCTGCTTCTGCTTGAAGCCGGCCGCGTCGCTCCAGATTTCGGGGCGGGCGTCACCGCCTTCCGTGCCCGGACCGAAAGCCGCCCACGGCAATGCGGACAACGTCTTCAGCACCTCAACGTTCGCCTTGATCTGCGCGGCGTCATAGGGCGCCTGGCCCTTGACCACCGGCGTCATGCGGCCGAAGTGCGAAGCCATCAGCGTCAATGCCGACTGGCGGTACTTGACCGCGTCTTCCGGCTTGGCGAACTGCGCCGAGGCGCTGGTCGCCAACAACGGCCCCACCGTCATACAGGCCAACGCGGCAAGCGTGGACAACTTCTTCATTGCAATCTCCCGTAAGGACAACAACAATGCCGCGCGCCTTGCGCGCGCGGCATGGCGACTATACCGCCCGGGCCAGCTCCGCAGCCAGTCCGATGTACGAACGCGGGGTCATCGCCAGCAAACGGGCCTTCGGCTCGTCCGGCAGCGCCAGGCCCTGGATGAATTCTCGCAGAGCTTCCTCGGTAATGCCCTTGCCCCGCGTCAAGGCTTTGAGCTGTTCGTACGGCTGCGGCAGGCCATAGCGGCGCATGACGGTCTGCACCGGCTCGGCCAGCACTTCCCAGCACGCGTCGATGTCGGCATCGATGGCGGCCGTGTTGACTTCCAGCTTGCCCAGGCCGCGCATGCAGGCATCCCACGCCACCAGGCAATAGCCCAGGCCCACGCCCAGGTTGCGCAGGACGGTGGAGTCGGTCAGGTCGCGCTGCCAACGGGAGATCGGCAGCTTGTCGGCCAGATGGCGCAACACGGCGTTGGCCAGGCCCAGATTGCCTTCGGAGTTTTCGAAGTCGATCGGGTTGACCTTGTGCGGCATCGTCGACGAACCGACCTCGCCGTCCTTCAGGCGCTGTTTGAAGTAGCCCAGCGCCACGTAGCCCCAGACGTCGCGGTCCAGATCCAGCACGATGATGTTGGCGCGCGTGATGGCGTCGAACAGGGCCGACATCCAGTCATGCGGTTCGATCTGGATGGTGTGGCGGTTCTGGGTCAGGCCCAGGCCGGCCAGGACGCGCTGGCTGAATGCGGGCCAGTCGATTTCCGGATAGGCCGACAGGTGGGCGTTGTAGTTGCCGGTGGCGCCGTTGAGCTTGGCCAGAGGCTCGACCGCCTCGACGGCGGCGATGGCGCGATTCAAACGCGCCGCCACGTTGGCGAATTCCTTGCCGAGCGTCGTCGGGCTGGCCGGCTGGCCGTGGGTGCGCGACAGCATCGGCTGGTCGGCCTGGGCCACCGCCATGTCGTTGAGCTTGGCAGCCAGTTCGCGCAGGCGCGGCACCACGACCTGGTCACGCGCACGCGACAGCATCAGCGCATGCGAGGTGTTGTTGATGTCTTCGGACGTGCAGGCGAAGTGGATGAACTCGGCGGCGCGGGCCAACTCGGCGTCATCGGCCACTTTTTCCTTCAACCAGTACTCGACGGCCTTCACATCATGGTTGGTGACGCGCTCGATGTCCTTGATGCGGGCGGCGTCGGATTCCGAGAAATCCTGCACCAGCTGCTGCAGACGCTGACGGGCGGCCGCGGAGAACGCGGGCAGCTCGGGCAGGCCGGCGTCGGACAGGGCGACCAGCCACGCCACCTCGACTTCGACGCGGTGCGCCATGAAGCCGGCCTCGGACAGCAGACCGCGCAGCGCGTCGCCCCGGGAAGCGTAACGGCCATCCAATGGCGAAAGGGCATTAAGTTGGCTCAATTGATCGGCGATTTGCATGGTCTGAAGAAGAAATGGCTACGGATGGGAAAACCCGACGATTTTATCATCCGGGGGAATGCAACATTGTGGCAAACTGGCGAAGATTCCGGCCAGCGGACGGTTCGACGTTCAGCCGGCCTGCTATACTTCGGCCGCTTTTCGACTCCGCTTGTGACTCCATGAAACTGATCGGCTCGCTTACCAGTCCATACGTACGCAAGGTGCGTATCGTCATGGCCGAGAAAAAGCTGGACTACCGGCTTGAACTCGAAAACGTCTGGTCCGCCGACACGCAGATCCAAACGTACAACCCGCTGGGCAAAGTGCCCTGCCTGGTCATGGAAGACGGCGGCGCGCTGTTCGATTCGCGCGTCATCGTCGAATACGTGGACACCTTGTCCCCCGTCGCCCGCCTGATTCCGCAGCCGGGCCGCGACCGTGCCGCCGTCAAATGTTGGGAAGCCATCGCCGATGGCCTCCTGGACGCCTGCGTGGCCATCGTGAAGGAAAACCAGCGCCCCGAGGCGCAACGCAGCCCCGAATGGATCGAGCGCCAATACAGCAAGATCCACGCCAGCCTGGATGCCATGAACAAGAGCCTGGGCGACAACGCCCACTGCATGGGCATCAACTACAGCCTGGCGGACATCGCCGTGGGCTGCGCGCTGGGCTACCTGGACCTGCGCTTCGCCTCGCTTGACTGGCGCGCCAACCATTCGAACCTTGCGCGCCTGTACGACAAGCTGTCGCAGCGGCAATCGTTCATCGACACCATCCCCAAGACCGCCTGAAGGCGGTCCCGGACAGCCCGTCCTGCACGGGCCGTTCCACGCAGGCAGCCCCGCAGGGCACCTGGATACCGGCCGCGCAATGCGGCCGGTTTGCATTTCTGCGCCCCGAAATTCCGTCCTATTGCGCAGCGAAGGTCTGCCAGGCCTTGAACAGCATGTAGGCGGCCAGCGCGAACAGCAGGCAGGCAAACACCCGTTTCAAGGTCTGCACCGGCAGGCGGTGCGCCATGCGCGCGCCCAGCGGCGCCGTCAACACGCTGGTGCACACGAGCGCCACCAAGGCCGGCCAATAGATGTAGCCGAGCATGCCCGGACGCGAGGTCCCTTCGTTCAGGCCCGACACCACATAACCCACGCTGTTGGCCAGCGCGATGGGAAAGCCCAGCGCGGCCGACGTGGACACCGCGTTGTGCAAGGCCACGTTGCACCAGACCATGAAAGGCACGGACAGGAACCCGCCGCCCGCGCCGACCAGCCCCGACAGGAAGCCGATGCCCGCCCCGGCCGCGCTGGTGCCGACCACGCCGGGCATCTGGCGCGCCGGCTTGGGCTTCTTGTTGCGCAGCATGCTCCAACCGGAATAGCCCACGAACAGCGCAAAGAACAGCGACAGCCACAGGGTGCTGAGCGCGGCGAAGACGGCTCCGCCCGACAGCAGCCCGCCCAGGATGATGCCTGGGGCCATCGCCCACACGATCGGCCACTTGATCGTGCCCTTCTGTTGATGTGCCCTGACGCTGGACACCGAGGTGAAGAGGATGGACGTCATCGACGTCGCGATCGCCGCGTGCACGACGAGTTCAGCCGGCATGCCTTGCCACGCGAACAGCATCGTCAGGAAAGGCACCAGCAGCATCCCGCCGCCGATGCCCAGCAGACCCGCCGCAAAACCTACCACCGCCCCCAGCACCAGCAGGCAAATCAACATCGTCACATCCACAACCGTCTCCTCTTTTATTGTTCGGTTTCTTGCTCGTCATGAGCGAAGGCCCCGCCGGCATCGCGCCTGCGGGGCCTTGTCGGGGTCCGATCAGGGCGGACCCGCGCGCATTACAGGATGATCCCGCCGCCCAGGCAAACCTCGCCATCGTAAAGCACGGCCGACTGGCCAGGCGTGACAGCCCATTGCGGCTCGGCGAAATCCAGCGCGAAGGTGTCGCCTTCGGCCCGGTCCAAACGGCAGGCCGCGTCGGCCTGGCGATAGCGCGTCTTGGCGCCGTAACCGGCGATGGCCGGCGGACGCCCCGCCACCCAGCTGGCGTCCTGCGCCTGCAACTGACCAGACAGCAGCCAGGGGTGGTCATGCCCCTGCACCACGTACAGGATGTTGCGCTCCAGGTCCTTGCGCGCCACGTACCAGGCTTCGGCCGTGCCGTCTTCGCGCTGTCGCCCCTTCACGCCGCCCACGCCCAGGCCCTTGCGCTGGCCCAGCGTGTAGAAGGACAAGCCTTCGTGGCGCCCCACCTTCTGCCCTTCTGGCGTCAGGATCGGCCCCGGTTCGGTCGGCAGGTAGCGGTTCAGGAATTCGCGGAACGGCCGTTCGCCGATGAAGCAGATTCCCGTGGAATCCTTCTTGGCGGCGTTGTGCAGGCCGATCTCGTGCGCGATGCGCCGCACTTCGGTCTTGTGGATCTCACCCAGCGGGAACAGCGTGCGCGACAACTGCGCCTGGTTCAGCCGGTGCAGGAAGTAGCTCTGGTCCTTGGAGGCATCCAGCGCCTTGAGCAACTGGAACTGCGTGCCGCCGCCCTCGGCCGGCACTTCGCGCACCCGCGCGTAGTGGCCGGTGGCGATATGTTCGGCGCCCAGCGCCATCGCGTGGTCGAGGAAGGCCTTGAACTTGATCTCGGCATTGCACAGGACGTCGGGATTGGGCGTGCGGCCCGCGGAATACTCGCGCAGGAACTCCGCGAACACGCGGTCCTTGTATTCGGCGGCGAAGTTGACGAACTCGAAGTCCACGCCGACCAGGTCGGCCACGCTGGCCGCGTCCAGCAGATCCTGGCGGGTCGAACAGTATTCGGAATCATCGTCGTCTTCCCAGTTCTTCATGAACAGGCCGACGACGTCATAGCCTTGCTGCTTCAGCAGCCAGGCCGTGACCGACGAATCGACTCCGCCCGACATGCCGACGACAACACGGCCCCTTTTGATTGATGTTTGACTCATGATGCGACTATTTTAATTCGGACAGCGCGTCTTCCCGCGGCTGAG
>NZ_DBHKZA010000019.1:24774-64750 GCF_057314935.1 Achromobacter sp. | reverse complement strand
TTTGACTCATGATGCGACTATTTTAATTCGGACAGCGCGTCTTCCCGCGGCTGAGGCTCCGCCGCCCGCGACACTTCCATCAGCCAGGCCCGGAAAGCCTGCAGGGTGGGCAGGTTGGCCTTCTGCTCGGGATAGCACAGGTAATAGCCCATGCGCGCGCGGATGGGCAGTTGGATGGCGACGGCCAGCTTGCCGTCGCGCAGTTCGTCTTCGATCAGGCAACGCGGGATCAGCGCCACGCCGAATCCGGCGGCCGCCGCCTGGGACAGCAGCGCGTATTGGTCGAAGCGCGCCCCTTCCAGGCTGCGCCGCGTGTCGCAGCCGGCCTGCTCGAACCAGTCACGCCAGCCTTCCAGCGCCGACGTGTGATGCAGCAGCGGATATGCCAGCAAGGCCTCGGGCGACGGACAGCCGCCCGGGATCAGGCGCGGGCTGCAGACGGGCACGATTTCACGGCCGACGATATAGTCCGAGCCACTGCCGGGCCACAGGCCTTCGCCGAAGCGCACGGCGGCATCCAGTTCAGGCGTTGAAAAGTCGTAGCCCTGGCGGTGCGGCAGGAACTCCACATGGATGTCCGGGCGCAGACGCATGAAGGCCGTCAGGCGCGGGATGAGCCAGCGCGCGCCGAAAGTCGGCATACAGGTCAGGTTGAGCGTGCCGCCCTGCCCCTGGTGCGCGATCAACTCCACCGTGGCGGCCTCGATCTGGCCCAGGCCCGCCTGGATCTTGGTCAGATAACTGCGGCCGGCCTCGGTCAGGACCAGGCCTTGCCTGATCCGCAGGAATAGTTCGACGCCGACGAACTCTTCCAGATGTTTCACCTGTTTACTGACGGCGCCTTGCGTCACGCACAATTCCTGCGCCGCGCGCGTGAAGCTGCTGTGGCGCGCCGCGACCTCGAATGCCTGAAGATCCGTTAATGAGGGACAGAAACGTCGCATGTGTCGCCCCCACGAAGCGTGGGGCTCCTGCCCCAGCGGGGCTTGACCGGGGGATGATCCCCGCTGCCTCCGGCCCATTGAAAAGCAACAAGATAGTTACATAAAAGTAACGTCCCAACGATGCTGGCCCAAGAGAGGCATGAAAAAAAGTCATAGCTTACGGAGAAACTTTCGTTTGCGCAAACCGCCCTGCCAGGAAAGAATCGTTGCGTTTGCGTCTGCCTTTGCGCATCCGCTTTCCATTTATTAGGGGAATCCATGCAACGCCGTAACGTAGTACTGGGCCTGTGTGTCGCCGCCGCGACCCTGGCCATGCCGCTGACCTCGGGTATCGCACACGCTGAAGACGCGTATCCGAGCAAGCCCATCCGCCTGATCGTCCCCTTCCCGCCCGGCGGCACCACCGACATCGTCGGCCGCCTGTTCGCGGACAAGCTGGGCAAGGAACTGGGCCAGACCGTCGTGGTGGAAAACCGCGGCGGCGCTGGCGGCTCGATCGGCAGCGCGTTCGTCGCCAGCAGCGCGCCGGACGGCTATGTCCTGGGCATCGCCACCGTCAGCACGCACGGCATCAACCCGGCCATCTACCCGAACCTGCCGTTCGATGGCGAGAAGGACTTCACCCCCATCTCGAACCTGGCCGCCGTGCCGAACATCATGACGATCAACCCGAAGGTCCAGGCCAAGAACATGGCCGACTTCATCAAGCTGGCCAAGAGCCAGCCGGGTAAGTTGACGTACGCGTCCGCCGGCAACGGTTCGGTCTCGCACATGATGGGCGAACTGTTCAAGATGGCCTCGGGCACCGACCTGATGCACGTGCCTTACCGTGGCGTGGGCCCGGCGCTGAACGACGCGCTGGCCGGCCAGGTCGACGTCATGTACGACAACCTGCCCTCGACCCTGCCGCACGTGCAGTCCGGCCGCCTGATCGCCATGGCGGTTGCCTCGCCCAAGCGCGTCGCAAGCCTGCCCGACGTGCCCACGTTCGCCGAAGTCGGCCTGCCGGCCGTGAACGATGCGTCCTGGTTCGGCCTGGTCGCTCCGGCCAAACTGCCGGAACCCATCCTGGCCAAGCTGAACGCTGCGGTGCAGAAGGTCAGCGCCGAAGCTGACGTCAAGACGCGCCTGGAAGCGCTGGGCGCCGAACCGGCCGCCAACAGCTCGGCCGACTTTGGCAAGCAGATCGCGGCGGAAATCGCCAAGAACAAGCGCATCGCCAAAGAAGCCAACGTGAAGATCGACTAAGCGGTCTTCGGCCCTGCCCGCGCAGGCTTGCGCGGGCAGGGCCTCCGATTCACGAACGCAAGACCCCAATATGCGAATTACCCAACCCCTGTCTTACCGGCTCGACCTTCCGCAGCAATATCCGGATTCGGAAACCTCGGCCCCGCTTGTGCTGGACTCCCCGCACAGCGGCACCGCCTACCCTCCCGATTTCGCGGCCGCGGTGGACTTTGGCGCATTGCGCACTGCCGAGGACACCTGGGTTGACGACCTGTGGGGCGACGCCATGGAAATGGGCGTGCCGATGATCGCCGCCGGTTTTCCGCGCGCCTACATCGACGCCAACCGCGCGCCCGACGAGATCGATGAACTGCTGCTGGACGCCGCCTGGCCCGACGCCATCAATGCCTCGTCCAAGGTCAAGCTGGGCAAGGGCCTGATCTGGCGCATGCTGGATGACGGCACCCCGCTCTACAACCGCAAGCTGACGGTCGAAGAAGTCCGCCACCGCATCGACGCCTGCTGGAAGCCCTACCACGCCGCGCTGGGCCAGGTGCTGGACGCCGCCCACCAGAAGTTCGGCAAGGTCTGGCACATCAACTGCCACTCCATGCCCAGCGTCGCCGGCGCCTTCGCCACCGACCGCCCCGGTCTGGTCCATCCCGACTTCGTGCTGGGCGACCGCGACGGCAGCACCAGCGACCCGGCGTTCCGCGAGTTCATCGCGGCATGGCTGCGCGAGCGCGGCTACAACGTCACGGTGAACGATCCCTACAAGGGCGTGGAATTGGTGCGCGCCTTCGGCCGCCCCGAAGAAGGCCGCCACAGCCTGCAGATCGAAATCAACCGCAAGCTGTACATGGATGAAGTCACGCTGCGTCCGACTGAAAACTATGGCCGCCTGAAGGCCGATCTGCGCGACCTCACCGCCGCGCTGATCAAGTGGACTCGCGCGCAGACGGCCTGACGCCGGACGCCTGCACGCAAGTAGCCGGCCAGCGGCGTGGTAAGACTGGCCGGAGCAAGTGGGTTGAATGACCCGAAGCCCCATGGTTCGCCATGGGGCTTTTTTTTGTGCGGAAGATTGCGTAAGCCAAAAGAAGCAATGTCCGCCCCCCGCCAGTCTGCAGCAGAATTGCCGGCCCGCCGCCGGGCCGCCCCAAGGCGGGCCAGCCCCCTCGGGGGGCGGCAAACGAGTGAAACGAGAGCGGCGTGGGGGCATATACTACGGCGAACCTTCTAGGAGAGGCGTCGATGCACATCGGGATACCAAAAGAAACCCGAGACGGGGAAACCCGTGTCGCAGCAACACCGGAAACCGTCAAGAAGTACGTAGGCGGCAAACACACCGTTGTCGTGGAGCGTGGCGCAGGCACTGCCGCCCGCTATCTGGACGACGCCTACGAGGCCGCGGGCGCCACGCTCGGTTCCGCCCAGGATGCCCTGGGCGCCGAACTGGTGATGAAGGTTCGCGCGCCCTCCGCCGCGGAATTACCGCACATGAAGCCGGGCACGGTCGTGGTCGGCATGCTCGATCCGTTCGATGCCGAAGGCCTGGAGCAGATGGCCGGCGCAGGACTGGTCGGATTCGCGCTCGAGGCCGCCCCCCGCATCACGCGCGCCCAAAGCCTGGACGTACTGTCCTCGCAAGCCAACCTGGCCGGCTACAAGGCCGTGCTGCTGGCAGCGCACCACTACGGCCGGCTGATCCCGATGATGATGACTGCCGCGGGCACCCTGAAAGCCGCGCGCGCCGTGGTCCTGGGCACCGGCGTGGCCGGCCTGCAAGCCATCGCCACGGCCAAGCGCCTGGGCGCGGTGGTCGAAGCGTCCGACGTGCGCCCCGCTGCGCGCGAGCAGGTGGAATCGCTGGGCGCCAAGTTCATCGACGTGCCCTTCGAGACCGATGAGGAACGCGAGATCGCCCAGGGCACGGGCGGCTACGCCCGCGCCATGCCGCCCAGCTGGATGGCGCGGCAGGCGGCGCTGGTGTCCGAACGCTGCAAGCAGGCGGACCTCGTCATCACCACCGCCCTGATCCCCGGCCGCCCCGCCCCCACGCTGGTGTCCGCCGAAACCGTCGCGGCCATGAAACCCGGCTCGGTGCTGGTCGACCTGGCCGTTGAACGCGGCGGCAACTGCCCCTTGTCCGAAAAAGGCCTGGTCGTGGAAAAGCACGGCGTGACGATCATCGGGCTGACCAACCTGCCCGGCCTGGTGGCCACGGATGCGTCCGCGCTGTACGCGCGCAACATCCAGGACTTCCTGAAGCTCATCATCAATGCGGACGGCGCGCTGGCGATCCAGCGCGACGATGAAATCGTGGCGGCCTGCCTGGTGTGCGAAGGCGGCAATGTGACGCGGAGAACCTGAACATGGAAGCGATCAACCCCACCCTGATGAACCTCATCATCTTCGTGCTGGCCATCTATGTCGGCTACCACGTCGTGTGGAACGTCACCCCCGCCCTGCACACGCCGTTGATGGCGGTCACCAACGCCATCTCGGCCATCATCATCGTGGGCGCCATGCTGGCGGCCGCGCTGACCGAAGGCGGACTGGCCCGCGGCATGGGCGTGTTCGCCGTGGCGCTGGCCGCGGTGAACGTCTTCGGCGGCTTCCTGGTGACCCGGCGCATGCTCGAGATGTTCAAGAAGAAGGATCGCAAGCCGGGCAAGGAGGAAGCGAAATGATCTCGCTTAACCTCGTCACCCTGCTGTACCTGATCGCGTCGGTCTGCTTCATCCAGGCGCTCAAGGGCCTGTCGCATCCCACCACCTCGCGGCTGGGCAACGCCTTCGGCATGGCCGGCATGGCGATCGCCGTGCTGACCACGGCGGCGCTCATCGTCGGCCTGGCACGCGAAGGCACCGCCACGATCGGCCTGGGCTGGGTCCTCTTGGGCCTGCTGGTGGGCGGCACCGTCGGCACGCTGATGGCCCGCCGCGTCGAAATGACGAAGATGCCGGAACTGGTCGCCTTCATGCACAGCATGATCGGCTTGGCGGCCGTCGCCATCGCCGTCGCGGTCGTGGCCGAACCCCATGCCTTCGGCATCGTCGCCGCGGGGTCGATGATCCCCACCGGCAACCGCTTCGAGCTGTTCATCGGCACCTTCGTCGGCGCCATCACTTTCTCGGGTTCGGTCATCGCCTTTGGCAAGCTGTCGGGCAAGTACAAGTTCCGGCTGTTCCAGGGCGCGCCGGTCGTGTTCGCGGGCCAGCACATGCTGAACCTGGCGCTGGCACTCGTGATGCTGGGCTGCGGCGTGTGGTTCATGCTGACGCAGGACTGGACGCCCTTCGTCATCATGACGCTGGTGGCCTTCGTGCTGGGCGTGCTGATCATCATCCCGATCGGCGGCGCGGACATGCCGGTGGTGGTGTCCATGCTGAACAGCTACTCGGGCTGGGCGGCGGCCGGCATCGGCTTTTCGCTGAACAACCCGATGCTGATCATCGCCGGCTCGCTGGTGGGGTCTTCCGGCGCGATCCTGTCCTACATCATGTGCAAGGCGATGAACCGGTCGTTCTTCAACGTGATCCTGGGCGGCTTTGGCGGCCAGGCGGGCGGCGGCGCGGACGCCGGCGCGGGGCAGCAGCGCAGCGTCAAATCGGGCAGCGCGGACGACGCGGCTTTCCTGATGACCAACGCCGAAAGCGTGACCATCGTGCCGGGCTACGGCCTGGCGGTGGCGCGCGCGCAGCATGCGCTCAAGGAACTGGCGACCAAGCTCACCGAACGCGGCGTGACCGTCAAGTACGCCATCCACCCGGTCGCCGGACGCATGCCCGGCCACATGAACGTGCTGCTGGCCGAGGCCGAAGTGCCCTACGACCAGGTCTTCGAAATGGAAGACATCAACAGCGAGTTCGCCCAGACCGACGTGGTCCTGGTGCTGGGCGCCAATGACGTCGTCAACCCGGCCGCCAAGAACGATCCGAAGTCGCCGATCGCCGGCATGCCCATCCTGGAAGCCTATAAGGCGCGCACCGTCATCGTGAACAAGCGTTCGATGGCCTCGGGCTATGCGGGCCTGGACAACGAGCTGTTCTACATGGACCGCACGATGATGGTGTTCGGCGACGCGAAGAAAGTGCTGGAAGACATGGTGAAAGCGGTGGAGTAACCGCCGCCCGCCCACGAATGCCCCTGGCGGGGCGTTCGTGGCGCCTGCCCTTATGCGGCCACCGCCTTCCGCAACTGTTCATCCACCACTTCCACCCAATGCCGCACCGGCGTATCGGTGCCGCTTTGCAAATGCCCGATGCAGCCGATGTTGGCCGACAGGATAACGTCCGGCCCGCCTGCCGCGATGGCGCCCAGCTTGCGGTCGCGCAGTTCCAGCGCGATCTCGGGGTTCAGCACCGAATAGGCGCCCGCCGAACCGCAGCACAAGTGCTTGTCGGCGAACGGCAGCAGTTCAAACCCCAGGTCGGCCAGCAGTTGCTCTGACAGCGGCCGCAGGCCCTGCCAGTGCTGCAAGGTGCAGGGCGGATGGAATGCGGCCCGCGTGCCGGCCGGCAAGCGCGCGCGCAGCTGCTCGGCATGCGGCGCCACGATCTCGGCCACGTCTTTGACAAGCGCGACGATGTCCGCGGCCTTCTGCGCGTAAGCCGGATCATGCTTGAGGTGGTGCGCATATTCCTTCACCATCGCGCCGCAGCCCGACGCGTTCATGACGATGGCTTCGACGCCCCCGTCCTGAACCAGCGGCCACCAGGCGTCGACGTTGGCGCGCATCTGCGCCAGCGCCGCATCCTGCGCGTCCAGGTGGAAGCTGACCGCGCCGCAGCACCCGGCGCCGGGCGCGATGCGCGCGCCGATGCCCACGGCATCCAGCACACGGATCGTGGCCGCGTCGATAGTCGGCATCATGGCCGGCTGCACACAGCCGGCCAGCATCAGCACTTGCCGCGCGTGCCCCGCCACGGCGGGCAACGGGCCCGCGTCGCGGCGTTCCGGCACCTTGCGCTTGAGCGCTTCAGGCAAAAAGCCGCGCACGGCCTGCCCCATCCGCATCGCCGGCGCGAACATCGGCGACAGCATCGCGCGACGCAGGAAATTGCGCTTCGCCTTTTCGGCCCAGGAACGCGGCACGCGCTCGTCCACGATCTTGCGGCCGATATCGATCAGATGACCGTATTCGACGCCGGACGGGCATGTGGTCTCGCAATTGCGGCAGGTCAGGCAGCGGTCCAGGTGCTGATGCGTGGACTGCGTGGGTTCGGCGCCCTCCAGCACTTGCTTGATCAGGTAGATGCGGCCACGCGGACTGTCCAGCTCGTCGCCCAGGACCTGATACGTCGGACAGGTCGCCGTGCAGAAGCCGCAATGCACGCACCGCCGCAGAATGGCGTCTGCCTCATTGCCCAGGTCGGTATCGCGTGCCCAGGATGCCAGGTTGGTTTGCATGATGCGCTATAGCTCCAGGACCAGGCGGCCGGGGTTGAACAGGCCGGCCGGGTCAAGCTCTTGCTTGAGGCGGCGCGTGATCGAGGCGATGCCGGGCGCCAGCGGATGGAACACGCCGTCGGCCGGCGGCTTGCTGTGGCCCGTGCGGAACAGGGTGGCGTGCCCGCCCAGCCGAGCCGCGGTGTCGCGCAATTCGGTGGCATCGCGCGGACCGGACAGCCAGCGCTGCCCGCCGCCCCATTCGATCAGGGTCGGGCCCATCGCCAGCACGGCGGCCGTAGGCGGCAAGGCCAGGCGCCACAGCGGCTGACCGGGCGCGAAGAATGCGTGGGTCTGCTCACGCAGCGCCAGCCACCAGGCCTGAGCCGCGTCGGGATCCAGCGGGTCGCCGCCGATGACCTGGCGCGCGCTGGCGATCGCCGGCGGCGCGCCCGACAGGCGCACATGCATCGCCCCTTCGGCATGCTCGTCGCCCCCCGTCCAGCTGGTGGCCGAGATCGGCAAGGGCTTGCCGCGCCACAGCGCGAAGCTGGCCAGGGCTTGCGCCTGGGTAGCGGGCATCACCAACGTCACCTCTTCCATCGGGCGCGGCACGACCTTGAGCGACACCTCCAGCAGCGCGCCGAAAATGCCGTGCGAACCGGCCAGCAGGCGCGAGACGTCGTACCCTGCCACGTTCTTCATGACCTCTCCACCGAACGACAGGATCCGACCATCCGAATCCAGCAGCCGCGTGCCCAGCACGAAGTCGCGCAAGGCGCCCGCGCTCATGCGGCGCGGCCCGGACAGCCCCGCCGCCACGCAGCCGCCCACCGTCGCGGCGGCCCCAAAATGCGGGGGTTCGAACGCCAGCATCTGGCCGTTTTCGGCCAACGCGGCTTCCAGTTCGGCCAGCGGCGTACCCGCGCGCACCGTCACCACCAGTTCAGAGGGGTGGTAGCTGACGATGCCGCGATACGGCGTCATGTCCAGCAGGCAGTGGCCGTCTTGCGGCCTTACCGGACGGTAATTGCCGTAGAACGCCTTGCTGCCTCCGCCCATCACAAACAGCGGTTTATGGCCGGCACGGGCCGTCATGACCTGGTCGCACAATTCCGACAGGACAAAATCCATGGGGGATACGTCCTAGAAGCGGGCGAGATCGGGAAAGCGCAGCTCGCCCGCATGGACATGCATCTTGCCGTATTCGGCACAGCGAGCCAGCGTGGGAATGACCTTTTCAGGATTCAGCAGGCACGGCGGGTCGAATGCCCGCTTGACCGCCAGGAACGCGTCGAGTTCTTCGCGAGAGAATTGCACGCACATTTGATTTATTTTCTCCATACCCACACCGTGCTCTCCGGTCACGGTCCCTCCTACCTGCACGCACAGCTCAAGAATGGCCGCGCCGAATTTCTCGGCCCGCTCCACCTCGTCCGGCTTGTTCGAATCGAACAGGATCAACGGATGCAGATTGCCGTCGCCCGCGTGGAACACGTTGGCGCAGCGCAAGCCGAATTCGTCTTCCATCTGTTCGATGGCGCCCAGCACGCGCGCCAGATGGCGGCGCGGAATCGTGCCGTCCATGCAGTAGTAATCCGGCGACACGCGGCCTGCAGCCGGGAACGCGTTCTTGCGGCCGGCCCAGAACTTCAGCCGTTCGGCCTCGGACGTCGATACCTGGCAACGCGTGGCGCCGGCGGCGCGGAACACCGCTTCCATCCGGTCGATCTCGTGCGCCACCTCTTCGGGCGTGCCGTCGGACTCGCACAGCAGGATCGCCTGCGCGTCCATGTCGTAGCCGGCGCGCACGAACGGTTCGACCATATGCGTGGCACGTCGGTCCATCATTTCAAGCCCTGCGGGGATCATGCCCGCCGCGATCACCTGCGTGACCGCATTGCCTGCGGCCTCGACGCTGGAAAAACTGGCCATCACGACCTGCGCGCAAGCGGGCTTGGGAATCAGCTTGACCGTGACCTCGGTGACCACGCCCAGCATGCCTTCGGATCCGATGAAGACGGACAGCAGATCCAGGCCCGGTGCATCCGGCGCCTCGGAACCCAGCTCGACCACGTCGCCGTCGATCGTGACCACGCGCACGCGCAGCACGTTGTGCACGGTCAGGCCGTATTTCAGGCAATGCACGCCGCCGGAATTCTCGGCCACATTGCCGCCGATGGAACAGGCGATCTGGCTGGAGGGATCAGGCGCGTAATACAACCCGTAGGGCGAGGCCGCTTCCGAAATGGCCAAGTTGCGCACGCCCGGCTGCACGATGGCCGTGGCGCTGGCCAGATCGATATGCTTGATGCGGTTGAACTTCGACAGGCCCAGCAGCACGCCCTGGCTGTGCGGCATGGCGCCGCCCGACAGGCCCGTGCCCGCGCCGCGCGCGACGATCGGGGCGTTCAGCCGCTTGCAGATGCGCATGACGGCTTGCACTTGTTCTTCGGTTTCCGGCAACGCGACGACGGCAGGCAACGCGCGATACAGCGACAGGCCGTCGCACTCGTAGGGGCGCGTGTCCTCTTCGCGGAACAATACGCAGTGCGCGGGCAACGCGGCCGACAACGCCTCGATGAGCTGCTGCAACGAATAAGGCGCCTGCACTTGTGCCAGGCCGGTTTCGACCAGTGAATTCATGAGCGCAACAATAGCGCGACCAGTCCCTTAAAACAGGCCGGGATTTACCCGCATCCAATCGACTACCCCGTGGCGCACACGTAACCAGCGGTAATTCCAGACGGTGTTTGTCGTGGAAAAGCCGCAGCCGATCAGCCCGAGAAATCCAGCATCGCCAGCTTTCTGGAGATCGCCGCGCACGTGTCGACCAGCGGCTTGATATAGCTGTCGGTGCGATTGGCGCTCATGCGGAAGGCGGGAATGCTCAAGCTCACGCAGGCCACCGGCATGCCCTGCTTGTCGGTAACCGCGCACCCGAAGCAGAAGATGTCCTTCTCGTTCTCTTCCCGGTCCTCCGCGTAACCCTGCCGGCGGATCTGATCCAGCTCTTTGCGCAACGCCTGCGGCGTGCGCAGCGTGGCCTCGGTGAACACTTTGAAATCCAGCGTCTGGATGACCGCATCGCGCGCCGCCGGAAGCAACTGCGCCAGATAGGCCTTGCCGACCGAACTGGAGTACATCGTGACACGGCTGCCCAGGCGCGAGTTCATGCGCACCGCCTTCGGGCTTTCCAGCTTGTCGATGTAGGTCATTTCGGACCGGTCCGGCACCGCGAGGTGCACGGTTTCCTGCGTCAGTTCTTTCAGGTCGAACAGGTGGTCCTTGCACAACTGCCGGATGTCGGAGCTTTCCAGCGCGCGGCTGGCCAGGCTGACAAGCCGCGGGCCCAACCCGAAGGACTGGCCATTGCGTTTGGGCACGATCAATTGTTCGGCGATCAGCGCCTCGACGATGCGGTAGATCGTCGGGCGCGGATAGCCAAGCCGGGCGCTCAGCTCGTTCACCGTCCAGGCGCTATCGCCACCCGACGCGATCGCATCGAGCACGCGCATGAACTTGGAAAAAGAAGCGGTGCCGGCAACGGGGGGCGCCGCAACCGATGCAGTCGGCGCGGCCTTTGGGGCACCGTCGGGGGGCTTCACGCGGGGGACTTTCATTGATGGTTTCCGTGACAAAACGCGCCGGCGGGCCGGAGCGCGGGTCAGGTTACCATGTAGCCGCCATCCACTGGCATCACCACGCCCGTCATGAACGCCGACGCCGGCGAACACAGGAACGTGACCGCCTGCGCCACATCGTCCGGCGTGCCCCAGCGCTTGAGCGGCGTGCGTTCCAGGATGCGCGAGGCGCGCGCCGGATCCTTCTGCAAGGCGTCCGTCAGCGGCGTGGCGATCCATCCCGGCGCCACCGCATTGACCCGGATGTCCGCATCCGCATAAGCGATGGCAAGCGACTTCGTCAGTTGCGCGACGCCGCCCTTGCTCGCGCTATAGGCCGGCACCAGGCCGCCGCCGAAGAAGCTCAGCATCGACGCCGTGTTGACGATGCACCCCTTGGCGCGCGCCAGCTGCGGACGCAACGCTTCGCACACGCGCATGGTGCCGGTGAGGTTGATGTCCAGCACCCGCTCGAACACGGGCAGCTTGAATTCCTCTTGCCGGAAGATCACCCCAGCGCAGTTGATCAGGATGTCCACGCGTTCCAGCGTGGCGGCAAACGCCGCGACATCTTCCGCTTGCGTGACGTCCAGCGTCGCCACCTCCACACCGGCCGGCGGCGGTTCGGCCGATGGCAGACCCACCGCGATCACGCGCGCGCCCAGCCGCGCCAGCGCTTCGGCCACGCCGCGGCCCAGCCCTTGGGTGCCGCCCGTGACCACCGCCGTCTTTTCCTTGAACAGCCCTGCCTGAAAGCTCATGGCGTATTCCTCAGCGGACGAACTGATCGACATAGTCCGCCCCCAGCCCCACGCTTTCGTAGTGCTTGCGGCACATGTCCAGCTTGGTGAACACGTCTTCATAGCCCGTGTGCCGGCCTTCGCTGTCGCAGTAGTACATGACGCCGTTGACCTGGAACATGGTGATCATCTCCTCCACGTCTTCCGGGACGTACAAGGTGTGCGTTTCGCCGGGGGGCTCGAAAACATAGCTGCCTTCGCGCGCGATCCAGTCATGCTCCAGGTAGCGCCACGCCCCCTTGATGACATAGCCATGCACTGCCTGCGGGTGGCGGTGGCAGCTCAGCACGCCCGACTTGCGCACGCGCAACAGGTTCATCCAGTAGCCCTGCGACACGTTCAGACAGAGCGGCCGAAACCACACGTTTTCGGCCTGGGGCACCCAGACGCGCTCGTCGTCGGGGATCACCTGCGGCACCACGATGTCGGGCAGCGCTTCCTTGGGATTGGGATAACGGTACGGGGTAGGCACAGCAGTCGTTTGGCTCATGGCTTATTTGATGCTCAGAGTCTTCAGGACTTGCGCGTAATCGGCGGTCTCTGCCGCCATCTTCTTTTCGAAGGCGTCGCCGTCGGCATAGACGTAACCCAGGTTCTGGGCCTTGATCGCCGCGATCAGTTGCGGATCCTGTGCCACTTTCTCGAAGACTTCCTTCAGCTTGGCCACGGTGGCGGGCGGCATGCCTTTCGGTCCGGCGATGCCGCGCCAGGTGCCATAGGCCACATCCAGGCCCTTCTCCTTGGCCGTCGGCACGTCGGGGAATTCCGGCACGCGCTTGTCGCTCATCAGCACCAGCAGACGCAGCTTGCCGGCGCGCACGTACTCGGACGCCTCGGCAGGGCTCGTCGCCACGGCATCCAGCTGACCACCCAGCAGGTTCAGCAAGGCCGGACCAGACCCCGGAAACGGAATGTGCGTGAAGCGGGTATCGGACTTGACCTCGAAGGCGCTCAGCGCCACGTCATAGATGGAGCCCGTGCCCGAGGTGCCGACGTTCATCGTGGCCGGCGCCTTCTTGGCCGCGGCCATGAATTCCTCAAGCGTTTTGTAGGGCGAGTTAACAGGCACCACGATCGCGGCGGGATCAGCGTTCAGCTGCACCAGCGGCGTGTAGTCCTTGTAGGTGTGGTCGAACAGGCCCAGCAACGGCAGGATCACGAACTCCGCCGTCACGACGGTCAACGTGTGGCCGTCATTCTTGCTGTTCAGCACGTACTTCCAGCCCACCGCGCCGCCCGCGCCGGACTTGTTCAGCACCACCATTCCCTTGGGGAAATACTGCGCCGACACTTTGGCGAAGGTGCGGGCCACGGCATCCGTGCCCCCGCCCGGCTGGAACGGCACCACCAGCGTGACCGGCTGGTTCGGATACGCATCCGACTGCGCCTGCGCGGGCAGCGCCGCCGCCAGGCCAGCCACGCTCAGGGCGGCCGCCATCAAACCTTGTCTCATCAACATCCTTGTCTCCTTGGTTTCGGGGCGCGCTTTCTGTCGAGGCGTCGCGCGCTTTGATTTTTTCGCAGCGACTTTTCTTAAGTATCCACAATGTGGACATTTGTCTACAAAAAAATAGAGTAAAGGATTTGATGAGAGGTGTCACTGGAAAATTCGTGGCGCCCCCCCTCGGACCCAAACAAAAAAGCCGACGGCAGTGCCGTCGGCTTCGGGTCTTGCAGGCTGCGCGGTCGCCGCGCGGCGTTTACCAGGACACGATCTTGCCCGGGTTCAGGATGTTGTGCGGATCAAACGCATGCTTCAGGCTGCGCATCAGGTCCAAGGCATCTTCGCCGTGCTCTTCAGCCATGAACTGCATCTTGTGCAGGCCCACGCCATGTTCACCGGTGCAGGTGCCGTCCGCGGCGATCGCGCGGCGCACCAGGTTGTGGTTGATCGTTTCGGACTCTTCCCATTCCTTCGGATTCTCGGCATCCAGCAGCATCAGCACGTGGAAGTTGCCGTCGCCGACGTGGCCGACGATGGTATACGGGAAGCTTGCGCGATCCAGTTCCTCGACGGTGTCGCGCACGCAATCGGCCAACCGCGAGATCGGCACGCACACGTCCGTCGTGCTGGCGCGGCAGCCGGGCCGCAGTTGCAGGCCGGCGAAGTAGGCATTGTGGCGGGCGGTCCAGAGGCGGCTGCGGTCTTCGGGGCGTTCGGCCCATTCGAAGTCCATGCCGCCGTGCTCGGCGGTGATCGCCTGCACCGTTTCGGCCTGCTCCTGCACGCCGGCCGGGCTGCCATGGAACTCGAACACCAGCAACGGCGTTTCACGCAGAGTCAGCTTGCTGTACTGGTTGACCGAGCGCACGCTGGCCGCGTCCATGAATTCGACGCGCGCGACCGGCACGCCCATCTGGATGATCTCGATCACGCTTTGGACGGCGTCGTCCAGCGTGGGGAAATTGCAGACCGCGGCCGACACGGCCTCGGGTTGCGGATACAGGCGCACCGTCACTTCGGTGATGATGCCCAGCGTGCCTTCGCTGCCGATGAAAATACGCGTAAGGTCATAGCCGGCCGACGATTTGCGGGCACGCCCCGCCGTGCGGACGATGCGGCCGTCGGCCGTCACCACCGTCAACGACATGACGTTTTCGCGCATCGTGCCATAGCGCACGGCATTGGTGCCCGAGGCGCGCGTGGCGGCCATGCCGCCCAGGCTGGCATCGGCGCCCGGGTCGATCGGGAAGAACAGGCCGGTGTTGCGGATTTCTTCGTTCAACTGCTTGCGCAGCACGCCCGCCTGCACGGTAGCGGTCAGGTCTTCGGCGTTGATCGCCAACACCTTGTTCATCTGCGACAGGTCCAGGCTGATGCCGCCCTGGATCGCCAGGACGTGGCCTTCCAGCGAAGAACCCGCGCCATAGGGAATCAGCGGAACGCGATGCTCGTTGCACAGCTTGGCGACCTCGGCCACTTCTTCGGTGGTGTGCGCGAAGACGACGGCGTCCGGCAGCATCGGCGGATACGGCGATTCGTCGCGGCCATGGTGCTCGCGCACGGCGGAGGACTCGGACAGGCGGTCGCCAAAGCGCGCGCGCAAGGCATCCAGACAGGCGGCCGGCACCGGGCGGCGCAACGTTTCAGCGTGCAAGGGAGCGTTCATGATCAGCGTGTTCTCGGGGTTCGGTAATCAGAATATTCTACGCCGCCGCGCGTGCTGCGCCGCACACCGCCCCAGGCAGGCGGCACACGGCGCTCGCACGGCCTTACTTGCCGGAGGTCAGCGCAACCCGGCGGCGCTCACGCACCGCGTGCGCCAGGCGTTCCAGCACGGCCACCGACGCGTCCCAATCGATGCAGCCGTCGGTGATGCTTTGCCCATAGACCAGCGGCTTGCCAGGCACCATGTCCTGGCGTCCGCCCAGCAGGTGGCTTTCCACCATCACGCCGACCAGGCGCGCGTCGCCCGCTTCCATCTGGCGCGCCACGTCATCGATCACCCGGGGCTGGTTCTCGGGGTCTTTGCTGCTGTTGGCGTGGCTGGCGTCCACCATGATGCGTTGCGCCAGGCCGGCCTTGGACACGTCCTGGCAGGCAGCGTCCACGCTGGCGGCATCATAGTTCGGCGTCTTGCCGCCACGCAGGATCACGTGGCAGTCCTCGTTGCCGGCCGTCGACACGATCGCCGAATGCCCGCCCTTGGTCACCGACAGGAAATGGTGCGGCTGCGACGCGGCCTTGATGGCATCCACGGCGATCTTCACATTGCCGTCCGTGCCGTTCTTGAACCCCACCGGACACGACAGGCCCGAGGCCAGTTCGCGATGCACCTGGCTTTCCGTCGTCCGTGCCCCGATCGCCCCCCAGGAGACCAGATCCGCGATGTACTGCGGCGTAATCATGTCCAGGAACTCGCAACCCGCCGGCAGCCCCAGGCTGTTGATGTCCAGCAGCAGTTCTCGGGCCACGCGCACGCCCTTGTTGATGTCGAAGCTGCCATCCAGGTCCGGGTCGTTGATCAAGCCCTTCCAGCCCACCGTGGTCCGCGGCTTTTCGAAGTACACGCGCATCACGATTTCCAGATCGGCGCTCAGGCGATCACGCACCGGCTTCAAGCGCTTCGCATATTCGATCGCGGCGCGCGTGTCATGGATCGAACACGGGCCGATCACGACGATCATCCGGTCGTCCATGCCGTGCAGGATGCGGTGCATGCCCTGGCGGGCGGCGAATACGGTATCGGACGCCTCCTTCGTGCACGCGAACTCGCGCATCACATGCGCGGGCGGGTTCAGTTCCTTGATTTCTCGAATGCGAAGGTCGTCGGTATTGTGTGACACGGTACTGCTCCTGGGTTGCCCGCCAACGGGGTCCATTCCGATCGGTATTTCCCGATCCCGGCGGCACAAAAAAAGCCGCCAGTTCGCTGGCGGCTTTTTTGGGGGGATTCTTTCCAAACTTCAGATTGAGCGCGTCCCTTCCTCCGCCAGCGGCTTCAGAAAACCATAAAAATAAAAGTAAAAGGCGGGGGACGCGAATTTCATGGGGATTGACTCTAGCACAGTTTTTCCGGACCGTCACATCGTTTTTAGGGGACGCGACGGCCTGGCATCACGCTTACGCCGTGCCCCCGACGGTCAGGCCTTCCATGCGCACGGTCGGCATGCCCACGCCCACCGGCACGCTCTGGCCGTCCTTGCCGCAGGTGCCCACGCCGGAATCCAGCTGCAGGTCGTTGCCGATCATCGTGACGCGGGTCATGGCGTCGGGGCCATTGCCGATCAGCGTGGCGCCCTTGACCGGGTACGTCACCTTGCCGTCTTCGATCATGTAGGCCTCGGAAGCCGAGAACACGAACTTGCCGCTGGTGATGTCGACCTGGCCACCGCCGAAGTTCACCGCGAACAGCCCGCGCTTGACGGACGACACGATTTCCTCGGCCGGCTTGTCGCCGGCCAGCATGTAGGTATTGGTCATGCGCGGCATGGGCAGGTGCGCGAAGGACTCGCGACGGCCGTTGCCGGTGGCGGCCGTCTTCATCAGGCGCGCGTTCAGCGTGTCTTGCATGTAGCCGCGCAAGATGCCGTCTTCGATCAGCACGTTGCGCTGGGTGGCATTGCCTTCATCGTCGATGTTCAGCGAGCCGCGGCGGTCCGGCAGCGTGCCGTCGTCCACCACGGTCACACCCTTGGAGGCGACGCGTTCGCCGATGCGGCCCGAGAACACGCTGGAGCCCTTGCGGTTGAAGTCGCCTTCCAGGCCGTGGCCCACGGCTTCATGCAGCAAGATGCCCGGCCAGCCCGAACCCAGCACCACCGTCATCTCGCCCGCCGGCGCAGGACGCGCCTCCAGGTTCACCATGGCTTCATGCACGGCGCGTTCGACGTAGCTTTGCAGCATTTCGTCGGTGAAATACGCCAGGCCCAGGCGTCCGCCGCCGCCGGCATGGCCCATTTCGCGGCGGCCGTTGCGTTCGGCGATCACGGTCAGCGACAGGCGCACCAGCGGACGCACGTCGGCGGCCAGGCGGCCATCGCTGCCGGCGACCAGCACCACGTCGTATTCGGCGCCCAGCCCTGCCATCACCTGGATGACATGGGGATCGCGCGCACGCGCCATGCGTTCGATGCGCTCGAGCAGCGCGACCTTTTCGGGGGCGCTCAACGTCGCCACGGGGTCAATGTCCGCATACAGGCTGCGGCCCATCTCGGCCTCGACCTGCGCGGCCACCTTGACCTTGCCCGCACCGCGGCGCGCAATGCCGCGCACGGCATGGGCCGACGACAGCAAGGCGTCTGCCGACAGGGAGTCGGAATAAGCGAAAGCGGTTTTCTCGCCGCTGACGGCGCGCACACCCACGCCCTGGCTGATCGAGAAGCTGCCGGTCTTGACGATGCCCTCTTCCAGGCTCCACCCCTCGCTGCGCGTGTACTGGAAGTACAGATCGGCGTAATCGACCTTATGGGTGAAGATTTCACCCAACGCGCGCGCCATGTCCGCTTCCGTCAGGCCCCAGGGGTCCAGCAGCAGCGATTTGGCGGTGGCAAGGGATGCAATAGCGGGATCAATGATTTTCATAGGCTCTATTCAGGGGGCGCCGGCGCGGCACGGTCGCGCGCGCTTGCGTTGACGCTCAAGACCGTATCGTAACGCCGACCAGGGGCCGGCGTCCCGCCCCGCGCCAAAAGAGGCGTTGGGGCCGGGTCTGGTCCAGGCGGCAAAATGGGCGGCCATTATCCGCGTCTGAATCAAATGGGGGCGCAATATTAAGTATCAAGTTAAGCAATTGCGACGCGGCATTGTTCCGTCACATAACAGTTTTGTCAGGTTCGGATGCCCCGGCATGCGCGCCCGGACGCCTTGGCGTACAAGGATGGCAAATGCGGGGAACTCGTCATACAAGCGCGAACAAAATGCCACCCGAGCACGCGCTCGGTTTCGTTTCAGGCCCATATCATTCTCACGGAACAGGAATGCCAAAATGCATGACGACGGGCCAAAACCGCTGCCGAGGGATGGATTTGCCATCAGATCGAGCCATTGAAACCCGCTGGCAAACTATCGGGTTTAAATCCGCGGCGCAGCCTGAAATTCGTCCCCGCCCTGCCGCGGATGCGGCGCGATCTGCCCGGTATATGAAACAAATTCCCTCCAAGTTGGGGCTAACGGCAGCCATTCGTCCGCCCAGCGAACCAAAGCGGCATTTGTTTCAAGTTGTCCCAAATTTGAGAATATCCTTCCCAATACTTGTTCCTTGCGGACAACCGCAAGCCCAAAGGTTCTCCGGCCCTTTTGATACAAAGTAATTAGTCCGAAAATAGGGAAGTCAAGCCGCAAATTCTGTATTATGCGAAGCACAACAAATAAACATAACTTCGCCGGCGATTAAAGCAGTTCCATAATCAGGAATAAACCATGGCCCGAGAAACATACGCAGCACTGCAAGCAAAGATCGAAAAGGAAATCAACAAGCTTCAAAAGAAGGCGGAAGTCCTACAAACGAAGCGCCGCAAGCCCGTGATCACCTCCATCATCACGTCCATGCGCGAATACGACATCACGCCCGAAGAGATCGTCGCCGCCTATGGCGCAGGCAAGCCCGTGCGCGCACCCGCCGGCGGCCGACGCAAGGCTGGCGCGGCTGGGCGCCCCGCCACCGCCGCCAAGCGCGCCGTGGCTCCGAAGTATCGCCACCCCCAAACCGGTGAAACCTGGAGCGGCCGCGGCAAAGCCCCGCGCTGGCTCGCCGCGGAAGAAGCCGGCGGCGCTACACGCGACAGTTTTCTTATCAAAGAATAAAACCTATCCGGCAGTAAGAAATAAATCGGCGCACCAATCTGGTGCGCCGATTTTATTTAAGGGACCCGCCGCAAAGGCGGTGTGGACTTAGCGTAGCGGGAATTCGATTTCGCGTTCGGCCCCATTATTTCCGGGAAAATTGTCAAATATTGCACGGACCAGATAGGGCATCGTGCGCACGAAATCATCGCCCTGGCTCAGTATGAAGGCGGTGGACCGATATACCTCCGCCCCATTGCGCTGCGTATCGCGGATCTTCAAGCTGAGCGTATTGCGCTGGACAGCCATGGGCACATCGACCCAGTCGGGCCCCCAGTAACCATAGCCAGGTCCCCATGGACGGGGGCCGTAGTAGCCGCCATAACCGTAACCGCCATAGAAGTATGGGTCATACGGGCGCCGCACCATGATCTGCGTCTGGCTCGTGCCGTAGGTGAACGAGACGTCGAAGCGGCCCTTGGTTCCCGGTTGGGCCTCGACCAGGCCGGTCGCCCCGATGCCGGCGCGCACCATGTCCTGGTAGGACTGATATTCCAGATTATTGGCCTGATTGGGATCGGCCACGACAAACTGATAACTTTGACCCTCGACGCCGGTCGGCCACTGCTGGAATGACGTCACCCGGGCCGACACGGAAGGCGCCGCGCATCCGGTCAATGCCAGCGCCCCCGCGACGGCCAATAACCCGGCCCAACGGCCTACACTGAACATGGACACTCTGGACATTTTGCGACTCCTCTAGCGCGCGACGGCGCCATCATACTGAGCTTTGACAGGGCCTACGGCAAAAAGTTTGCCCTAGCCCGCAAGCGCCGGACTGCCTTCGCCGCCAGCTACTACAATAGAACCCTTGCTCAACCAGGACTGCCACTCCATGCGCACCGACACGCCCATTACCGTTTATCGCAAGGATTACCAGCCCTACCCATACGACATTCCTGAAGTCGCCCTGGCCTTCGATCTGGCGCCCGACGCCACCGAAGTGCGCTGCACCATGCACGTGCAGCGCAAATCCGGCGCCAGCGCCGACGCCGCCTTGATCCTGGATGGAGAAGACCTGGAACTCGTGTCGGTAGGCGTCAACGGAGCGCCGCTGGCCGCGGACGGCTATCACCTGTCGGAACACAGCCTGGCGATCTACGGCCTGCCGGCCGACGCCACCGTCGAGATCGTCAGCCGCTGCAAGCCGTCCGCCAATTCCACCCTGATGGGCCTGTACGTATCGGGCGGGAATTTCTTCACGCAGTGCGAAGCCGAAGGCTTTCGCCGCATCACCTGGTTCGCCGACCGCCCCGACGTCATGTCCCGCTATCGCGTGACGCTGCGCGCGGCGCCCCAGTACCCGGTGCTGCTGTCCAACGGCAACCTGATGGCGTCGCGCCAGTTGCCTGATGGCCGCAACGAGGTCGAATGGGAAGACCCGTTCCCCAAGCCCTGCTATCTGTTCGCATTGGTGGCCGGCAACCTGACGCACCGCGAAACCACCGTCAAGACAGCCAGCGGCCGCGATGTGCTGCTGCAGGTCTACAGCGACCCGGGGTCGGAAACCAAGACGGAATGGGCGCTGGATTCGCTGGTGCGCGCGCTGCGCTGGGATGAAACCCGCTTCGGCCTGGAGCTGGATCTGGACCGCTTCATGATCGTGGCCGTCCATGACTTCAACATGGGCGCGATGGAGAACAAGGGCCTGAACATCTTCAACGCCGCCTACGTGCTGGCCGACGCCGACACCGCCACGGACGCCAACTATGAAGGCATCGAGTCCGTCATCGGGCACGAGTATTTCCACAACTGGACCGGCAACCGCGTGACGTGCCGCGACTGGTTCCAACTGAGCCTGAAAGAAGGCCTGACGGTCTTTCGCGACCAGAAATTCAGCGCCGACATGATGGCGCACGGCATGGACGAGACGGCGGCCGCCAGCGCCCGCGCGGTCAAGCGCATCGATGACGTAGTGGCGCTGCGCGCCGCCCAGTTTCCGGAAGACGCAGGCCCGATGGCCCACCCGATCCGTCCGGAAAGCTACCAGGAAATCGGCAATTTCTACACGGCCACCGTGTATGAGAAAGGCGCTGAGGTCATCCGCATGCAGCACACCTTGCTGGGCGAAGACGGTTTCCGCGCCGGCATGGACGAATACTTCCGCCGCCACGACGGCCAGGCCGTCACCTGCGATGACTTCGTCGCCGCCATGGAATCGGTCTATGTGCGCCAGCACCCGGGCCGCGACCTGTCCGTGTTCCGCCGCTGGTATCGCCAGGCAGGCACGCCGCGCGTTGCCGTCAAGCTGGAGCACGATGCCGCCACGCGCCGTTGCACGGTCACGCTGACCCAGGACTGCCAGCCGGTAGGGGTCGAAAAGAAGGCCGGCGCCGACTACGTCAAGGCGCCCTACCATATCCCGTTCGCCATCGGCCTGCTGAGCCGCGACGGCAGCCCCCTGCCCTTGCGGCACGACGGCGCTACCCGCGACACGGCATTGCTGGAACTGACCACGCAAAGCCAGCAATGGGTGTTCGACGACATCGCCGAGCGGCCCGTGCCTTCGCTGCTGCGCGATTTCTCGGCCCCTGTCATCGTGGACTACGACTGGACCGACGAAGAACTGGCCCTGCTGTCCGCGCACGACGGCAACCCGTTCGCCCGCTGGGAAGCCGGCCAGGAACTGGCCACGCGCCAGATCCTGGCGCTGGCCGAAGCCCGCCAGGCGGGCCGCACGCTGCACGCGGACGCCGCCTTCATCGACGCATGGCGGGCCCAGTTGACCGACCCGGCGCTCGACGCCGCCTACCGTGCCCGCGCGCTGGCGCTGCCCTCGGAAAAGACCCTGGCCGAGCGCATGCAGGCCGTGGATCCGCCCGCCCTGGCCGTGGCGCGTGACTTCCTGCGCGCCGAACTCGGCCGCCAGCTTGCCGCCGAATTCCGCCAGGCCTTCGAGCAGAACCAGACGCCGGGCGAGTACAGCCCGGCCCCGGTGCCGGCCGGCATGCGCGCGCTGAAGAACCTGGCGCTGAGCCATCTGCTGGCCGCGGGCGAGCATGATGCCCAGCGCCTGGCCGAACAGCAGTACGAACGCGCCGGCAACATGACCGACAGCATGGCCGCGCTGTCCGCCCTGATCAATTACGGCCAGGGCGATTTCCCGCAGGAAGCGCTGGCCGCGTTCTACGACAAGTGGCGCGACAACCCGCTGGTGGTGGACAAGTGGTTCGCTTTGCAGGCTGCCGCGCGCTCCACGACGGTGCAGACCGCGCGCGAGCTGATGACGCATCCGGCGTTCACCTTGCGCACCCCGAACCGGGCGCGCGCCCTGATTTTCCAGTTCTGCCTGAACAATGCGCGCGGCATGCACCACCCGGATGGCACGGGCTACGCCTTCTGGGCCGAGCAAGTGCTGGCGCTTGATGCGCTGAATCCGGAAATCGCGGCGCGTCTGGCGCGCGCGCTGGACAACTGGTCGCGCTTCGTGCCGGCCCTGCGCACGCCCATGCAGGCCGCCCTGCAACGCGTGCGCGCCCACGAAGGCCTGTCGCGCAACGTGCAGGAAATCGTATCCAAGGCTTTAGAATTCGCAGCATAGGGAGACCTTTTTGAAACGTAAAACTCTGACTCAGTACCTGGTGGAGCAACAGCGCTCCGCCCAAGCCCTTGCGCCGGAAGTGCGACTGCTCATCGAAGTGGTCGCGCGCGCCTGCAAGGCCATCAGCCATGCCGTCAGCAAGGGCGCCTTGGGCGGTGTCCTGGGCAGCCTGGAAAGCGAGAACGTCCAGGGCGAAGTGCAGAAGAAGCTGGACGTGCTGTCCAACGAGATCCTGCTGGAAGCCAACGAATGGGGCGGCCACCTGGCGGCCATGGCCTCGGAAGAGATGGAAACCATCCACCTGATTCCGAACCGCTACCCCAAGGGCGAATACCTGCTGCTGTTCGATCCCCTGGACGGCTCGTCGAACATCGACGTGAACGTGTCCATCGGCACGATCTTCTCGGTGCTGCACGCCCCCCACAACGTGTCGGGCGCCCCCGTCTGCGAGCAGGATTTCCTGCAGCCGGGCGACAAGCAGGTCGTGGCCGGCTATGCCGTCTACGGGCCGCAGACCATGCTGGTGCTGACGATCGGCCAGGGCGTGGTGGGCTTTACGCTGGACCGCGAAATGGGTTCGTGGGTGCTGACGCACGACAACATCCAGGTGCCGGAAGACACCAAGGAATTCGCGATCAACATGTCGAACATGCGCCACTGGGCTCCCCCGGTCAAGCGCTACGTCGACGACTGCCTGGCCGGTTCCACCGGCCCGCTGGGCAAGGACTACAACATGCGCTGGATCGCCTCGATGGTGGCGGACGTGCATCGCATCCTGACCCGTGGCGGCATCTTCATGTACCCCTGGGATGCCCGCGAACCGGGCAAGGCCGGCAAACTGCGCCTGATGTATGAAGCCAACCCCATGAGCTTCCTCATCGAACAGGCCGGCGGCGCGTCGATCAACGGCGCCCAGCGCATCATGGAAATCCAGCCCGACACGCTGCACCAGCGCGTCAGCGTGATCCTGGGATCGAAGAACGAAGTCGACCGCGTGGGCCGTTACCACGCGGAAGAAGCGGCGAAGTAACGCTTCCCCGCAAAGCAAAAGCCCCTTGATTTCTCAAGGGGCTTTTTTCATTGCGCGAGATGCGAAGCAGCGATCACTTGACCTCTTCGATCGACTTCACGTCGTCCTTGTTGACCTGGACTTTCTTGCCGTCCTTGTCGTATTCGTACATGCCGGACTTCTTATCGTACGTCGGCGTGTCGGGCGTCACGGTCGAGCTTCCGTCACGATTCTGAATGACCGAGGGCGACGAGCATCCGGCCAGCACCCCAACTCCGGTCACCACCAGGGCCAACGTCATGGTCTTCAGGTTCATGGGCGTGTTCTCCAAGTGTGATTAGGTGAATACACTGTATCGGCAACCTGGCCCCGAATCCGTGTCGGGTTGTGGTCAAAATGCATAAGAACGTAATACCGACATCCCACATCGTAAAAAAACCCCTCGCAGACAGGCCTGCGAGGGGTTTTGCGCTTACAGAAACCGCAAGCGGTTACACCTTGGCGTTCGCCTCGATGAAACGGCGCACGGCGGCTTCGCTGCAATCCATGACTTCCACGCGTTGCGGCAGCGATTCCAGATTGGCGAGGTTGCCCGGAGGCGTGGCGGGACGGCCCAGCGCCTCTTCGATGGTTTCGGAGAATTTCGCCGGCAAGGCGGTTTCCAGGACCAGCATCGGCACGCCCGGTTCGAGGAATTCGCGCGCGACCTTCACGCCATCGGCCGTATGCGGGTCGATGAGTACGCCGGTCTCTTCGTAGACGGAGCGGATGGTGGCCAGGCGGTCTTCATGCGAGCTGGCGCCCGACACGAAGCCATAACGCGATTCGAACTGCGGCTTCAGGTCGGACAGGTCGAACGAGCCGTCCTTGGCCAGCGACGCCCACAAGGCCTTCACACGGGCCGGATCGCGGCCCACCAGCTCGAACACGAAGCGTTCGAAGTTGGACGCGCGCGAAATGTCCATCGAGGGGCTGGACGTGGCGTAGGTCTGTTCAGCTGGACGCGGACGGTAGATGCCCGTACGGAAGAATTCTTCCAGCACGTTGTTCTCGTTCGTGGCGAGCACCAGGCGGCGCACCGGCAAGCCCATGCTGCGCGCGATATGGCCCGACAGGATGTTGCCGAAGTTGCCCGACGGCACGGCGAACGACACCTGTTGGCCCGGCTTGTCGGTGGCGCGCAGCCAGCCGTGGAAGTAATACACCACCTGGGCGGCGATGCGCGCCCAGTTGATGGAGTTCACGGCGCCCAGGCGGTACTTCGTCTTGAACGCCAGGTCGCCGGCCAGGGCCTTGACGATGTCCTGGGCTTCATCGAACACGCCGCGCACGGCGATGTTGTGGATGTTCTCGTCTTGCAGCGAATACATCTGCGCGCGCTGGAAGGCGCTCATGCGGCCATGCGGCGACAGCATGAAGACCGCCACGCCCTGCTTGCCGCGCAGCGCGTACTCGGCCGCCGAACCGGTGTCGCCGGAGGTTGCGCCCACGATGTTCAACGTGGTGCCGCGCTTGGCCAGCACGTACTCGAAGACCTGCCCCAGGAACTGCATGGCCATGTCCTTGAAGGCCAGCGTCGGCCCTTCAGACAGACCCAGCAGCGACAGGCCGCCGTCCAGCGGACGCAGCGGGACGATGTCTTCGCTGTTGAAGATTTCTTGGGTGTAGGCGGCGCGGGTCAGGCGGCGCAGGTCGTCCGCCGGGATGTCGGTGGCGAACAGCGACAGCACTTCGAAGGCCAGGTCCGCGTAGGACAGGCCGCGCCAGGATTCAAGCGTTTGCTCGGACACCTGGGGCAGTTGCTCCGGCATGGCCAGCCCGCCGTCAGGCGCCAGGCCTTCCAGCAGGATGTCGGAGAACCCCAGGGCGTCCATGCCGCCACGAGTCGAGATGTATTTCATGTCAAGTTCTCCACGCGCAATCGCGTGACCTTGGACCGGACGAACGGCAAGGACTCGATGCGCTCGATGGCTTGGTTGACGTTGCCTTCCACGGCTTCATGCGTCAGGAAGATGATGTCGGCGCCGCCGATGTGCGACGGCTGCTGGATCATCGACCCGATCGAGATGGAGCGATCGGCCAGGATGCGGGCGATGTCGGCCAGCACGCCGGGCTGATCGTCCACCCGCAAGCGCAGGTAGTACGACGTGCTGACCAGTTCGATCGGCAGGATCGGCGTGTCGGACATGGCATCCGGCTGGAAAGCCAGGTGCGGAACGCGGTTGCCCGGATCGGCGGTATGCAGGCGGGTGACGTCAACCAGATCGGCCACGACGGCCGACGCGGTGGGCTCTTCGCCTGCGCCCTGGCCGTAGTACAGCGTGGGACCGACGGCGTCGCCCTTGACCAGCACCGCGTTCATTGCGCCTTCGACATTGGCCAGGAGGCGTTCGGACGGCACCAGCGCCGGATGCACGCGCAGTTCGATGCCGTCGGGCCGGCGCTTGGTGATGCCCAGCAGCTTGATGCGGTAGCCCAGGCGTTCGGCGTGTTCGATGTCTTCGGCGGCCAGCTGCGAAATGCCTTCGATGTAGGCGCGGTCGAACTGCACCGGCACGCCGAAGGCCAGCGAAGCCAGCAAGGTCAGCTTGTGCGCGGCGTCCACGCCTTCCACGTCGAACGTGGGGTCGGCTTCAGCGTAGCCCAGGCGTTGGGCCTCGGCCAGCACGTCGGCGAACGGCAGGCCGCGCGAACGCATTTCCGACAGGATGAAGTTGGTGGTGCCGTTGATGATGCCCGCCACCCACTGGATCCGGTTGGCGGTCAGGCCTTCGCGAATCGCCTTGATGATGGGGATCCCGCCGGCGACCGCGGCTTCGAACGTGACCATCACGCCGCGCTCGTAGGCGGCGGCGAAGATCTCGTTGCCGTGCTTGGCCAGCAGCGCCTTGTTCGCGGTGACGACGTGCTTGCCGTTGGCGATGGCCTCCATCACCAGTTCCAGCGCCAGCGTGTCGCCGCCAATGAGTTCAACGACGATGTCGATTTCAGGATCGCGCACGAGTGCATGCACGTCGGTGTCGACCAGGATCGAGTCGCCCACGCGGGCGCGTGCCTTGACCACGTCGCGCACGGCGGCACGGGTGACTTCGATGCGGCGTCCGGCGCGGCGCGCGATTTCCTCGGCGTTGCGCGACAGCACGGTCCACGTGCCGCCACCGACTACGCCAAGTCCGAGCAGGCCCACCTTCATGGGGTTCATCGCGCCGCCATCTGCGGGCGGGCGTTGAGGGGAATTCATTTCAGTTCTCCATATTGCTGTGCGATGCCGTGCGGCACCCGCGACGCAAAAAAACGGTTGCCGCACGAACGGAATGCCGTGGATCCGGCTCCGCCGGTCTGCGCGCATGTCCCCTCGAAGGGGACGCACGCAGCGCAGCGGGGTTGGGTTCTCATGGTTTCAGCAATCCGTCCTTGCGGAACATCTCTTTGATGCCTCGCACCGCCTGCCGGGTGCGTTGCTCATTTTCGATAAGAGCGAAGCGTACGTAGTCGTCGCCATACTCGCCGAAGCCGATCCCGGGGGATACGGCCACTTTCGCATCCGACAGGACACGCTTGGCAAATTCCAAAGAGCCCATCGCCCTGTAGGGCTCGGGGATCTGCGCCCAGATATACATGGACGCCTTGGGAATCTCCACATTCCAACCTGCTTCGTGCAGACCGCGCACGAGCACGTCGCGGCGGCTTTGGTACTGGGCCACGATTTCATTCACGCAGTCCTGCGGGCCGTCCAGCGCGGCGATGGACGCCACCTGGATCGGCGTGAACGTGCCGTAGTCGTGATAGCTCTTGATGCGCGCGAGCGCGTTGACCAATTCGCGGTTGCCGACCATGTAGCCGATGCGCCAGCCTGCCATGTTGTAGCTTTTGCTCATCGTGAAGAACTCGACGGCGACATCGCGCGCGCCGGGCACTTGCATGATGGAAGGCGCCACGTAGCCGTCGAAGGTGATGTCGGCGTAGGCCAGATCGTGCACGACGAGGATGTCGTGCTCCTTGGCCAGCGTCACCACGCGTTCGAAGAACGACAGGTCCACGCACTGGGCGGTCGGGTTGCTGGGAAAACCCAGCACCATCATTTTAGGCTTCGGGATGGACTCGCGCACCGCGCGTTCCAGTTCCTCGAAGAAGTCCACGCCGGGCGTCATGCGCACCGACCGGATGTTGGCGCCGGCGATGACCGCGCCATAGATATGGATCGGGTAGCTGGGGTTGGGCACCAGCACCGTGTCGCCGCGGTCCAGCGTGGCCAGCATCAGGTGGGCCAGGCCTTCTTTGGAACCGATGGTGACGATGGCTTCGGAATCCGGGTCGAACTCCACCGCGTAGCGACGCTGGTACCAGTCGCAGATGGCCTTGCGCAGGCGCGGGATGCCCTTGGACACCGAGTAGCCATGGGTCGTGGGGCGCGAGGTTGCCTCCACCATCTTCTCGACGATGTGCTTGGGGGTCGCGCCGTCCGGATTGCCCATCGACATGTCGATGATGTCTTCGCCCCGCCGACGCGCCGCCATCTTGAGTTCGCCGGTGATGTTGAAAACATACGGGGGCAGACGCTCGATGCGGGAGAATTTCCTCATGATGGGAATCCTTAAGGGGGCGAAAGGCAACAACCGGGGCGCGGCCGCGCGAAGGCGAAAGGAGGGCTCTGCGCCGCGCCGGCACACGTTTGCAGCGCAGCAAAACCCTGTAATCTAGCGCAAGCGCGCCTAGGCGGCAAATGGGGCGGAAAAACCCCCATTTCCCGAGTGGACACTGGGCAACATCTGTACATCCTGATGCGCTATTATCAAGCCACAAAGCCGGAGTTTTTATTGAAGCTGCATACCGATCCTGCGACGGCCGCTCTGAACACCGTCACCGCTTACGGTGAGGGTTATATCGAGGTCAACCAGGTACGTTTTTCCTCCTCGGTCGCCTTTGGCCCCGAAGGCGAAGTGACCGAATGGCCCGTTGAGTCGCCGGCCGACATTACCTCCCCCCTGTTGCACCAGGCGGCCGGCTTGACCGAGCCCGTCCGCGACCCCATGGCTTTCCTGGACGAACCGGAAGCCGCCCCCAGCCGCCCGGCCAATGCGCCCGAGGTGCTGCTGGTCGGCACGGGCGCCCGCCAGCAATTCCTGCGTCCCGAAGTGTTGCGTCCCCTGTTGGCCATGGGCATCGGCGTCGAGATCATGGACACGCACGCCGCCTCCCGCACCTACAACATCCTGATGGCTGAGGGCCGCCGCGTCGTGGTCGCCCTCATCCCTCCCAACGGAGAATCCCAGAAATGACGCCCAGTATCGGCAAGCCCGCCCCGCAGTTCACCGCTGAAAGCACCATTGGTCCGATCAGCCTTGAACAATGCCAGGGCCGCGCCGTCATTTTGTACTTCTACCCCAAGGACAACACCCCTGGCTGCACGACCGAAAGCCAGGATTTCCGCGACCTGAACGCCGAATTCCTGGCAGCCAGCGCGGTGGTCATCGGCATCTCGCGCGATTCGCTGAAATCGCACGAGAACTTCAAGGCCAAGTACGAACTTCCTTTCCCCCTCATCTCCGACGCCGACGAAACCGTGTGCAACCTGTTCGGCGTCATCAAGCAGAAGAATATGTATGGCAAGCAGGTGCGAGGCATTGAGCGCAGCACCTTTTTGATCGATGCCTATGGCGTGCTGGTGCAGGAGTGGCGCGGGGTGAAGGTCCCGGGCCACGCCAAGGAAGTCCTGCAGGCCGCAAAAAGCATCGGTTAGCCGTACAGGAACACCCGTCAGGCGCTATAGCCGGCCCACACTGGAGAGTGACGCATATGCCGCTTCCGAAGTTGCCCACCCGCCCCGCAGCCATCCTGACCTTCCCCTCGGGCGAAACCGCCCGGGCGCAGGCCCGCACCACCAAGACTGCCGCTGCGCGGTCCAACACCCAAGCCGTACTTGCCGACGACGACGAGGACGAGCTGCTCGTCCAGCCTGAACTCGACGGCATGGCGTCTCCGGCACGCAAGGCGCAGATTCCGGCGCCGACCCGCCAGGTGCCGCCTCCACCTCCTGCCGCCCCCCCCGCCCGCACGGAAGCGCGTGCGGCCAAACCCGCCCAGACGGCCGCAAAGCGCGCCAAGCCGCGCGCCCAGAACGAGCCGCGCAAGCTGTTCGTGCTGGACACCAACGTGCTGCTGCACGATCCCAGCTCGCTGTTCCGGTTCGAAGAGCACGACATCTTCCTGCCGATGATGACGCTGGAAGAACTGGACCACCAGAAGAAGGGCATGTCCGAAGTGGCGCGCAACGCGCGCCAGGTCAGCCGTTCGCTGGATGCGCTGGTGCAGGACACCACCCAGCTGGACGAAGGGCTGGAGCTGGCCAAGCTGGGCAACAAGGACGCCACCGGGCGCCTCTTGTTCCAGACGACCGCCATCCACAGCACCCTGCCCTCCGACCTGCCGATGGGCAAGGCCGACAACCAGATCCTGGGCGTCGTCCGGGCCTTGCAGGAAAAGTACCCGCAGCGCGAAGTCGTGCTGGTGTCCAAAGACATCAACATGCGCCTGAAGGCGCGCGCGCTGGGCATGGCAGCCGAGGACTACTTCAACGACCACGTCCTGGAAGACTCGGACCTGATGTATTCGGGCGTGATGCAGTTGCCCGAAGACTTCTGGAACAAGCACGGCAAGGACGTCGAATCCTGGCAGCAAGGCGGCACCACCTTCTACCGCATCCACGGTCCGCTGTGTTCGCAGTTCGTCGTCAACCAGTTCGTCTACTTCGAAGGCCAGATGCCGCTGTATGCGCAAGTGCGCGAAGTCAGCGGCAAGATGGCGGTGCTGGCCACCCTGCGCGACTACACCCACGGCAAGAACAACGTCTGGGGCATCACGGCGCGCAACCGCGAACAGAACTTCGCCATGAACCTGCTGATGAACCCGGAATGCGACTTCGTGTCGCTGCTGGGTCAGGCGGGCACGGGCAAGACGCTGCTGGCGTTGGCGGCAGGCATCACGCAGGTGCTCGAAACCAAGCGCTACACCGAAATCATCATGACCCGCGTCACGGTGCCCGTCGGTGAAGACATCGGTTTCCTGCCCGGCACGGAAGAAGAGAAGATGCTGCCGTGGATGGGCGCGCTGGAAGACAACCTGGATGTGCTCAACATGGGCGATGGCGAGGGCAACGGGGACTGGGGGCGCGCCGCCACCATGGACCTGATCCGTTCGCGCATCAAGGTCAAGTCCCTGAACTTCATGCGCGGCCGCACGTTCCTGAACAAGTACCTGATCATCGACGAAGCGCAGAACCTGACGCCCAAGCAGATGAAGACGCTGGTGACCCGCGCGGGCCCCGGCACCAAGGTGATCTGCCTGGGCAACGTCGCCCAGATCGATACGCCGTATCTGACTGAAGGCAGTTCGGGCCTGACGTTCGTCGTCGACCGCTTCAAGGGCTGGCCGCATTCGGGGCACGTCACGCTGCAGCGCGGCGAACGTTCCCGCCTGGCCGACTACGCGGGGGATGTGCTGTAAGGCATCCGCGCTACCAGCATGAAAAAAGCCCCTTGAGTCATCAAGGGGCTTTTTTTTGCCGTGGCAACGGCGCCGACGATTACTTGTCGGCAGCGTTGGTGATGGCGTTGCCGGCCCGGGACATGTCGCGGCCCATGCCCGCGACGGTATTGCAACCGGCGAGCACGAATCCGAACACGACAAAGGCGGTCAGCACGATCTTGCCGCGCATGCTGGAACTCCTGAACAATAGAAAGAGGCGCTACCGGAATCAGGCGATCTGCACGCGCAGTTCGCCCAGGCCTTCCACGCCGCCGGTGATCACATCGCCTTGCACGACCGCGCCCACGCCTTCCGGGGTGCCGGTGAAGATGATGTCGCCCGGCTGCAGTTCGAACAGGCCCGACAGGTACGAGATGCTTTCGGGGATGTTCCACAGCATCTGCGAAATGTCGCTGGACTGCTTGCGCTGGCCGTTCACGTCCAGCCAGATCGCGCCCTTGTCCAACGTGCCCACGACGCTGCGCGGGTGGATCGGGCCCATCGGGGCGGACTCGTCGAACGCCTTGCCGATTTCCCAGGGGCGGCCCTGCTTCTTCATTTCGCCTTGCAGGTCGCGGCGGGTCATGTCCAGGCCCAGCGCATAGCCCCACACGCATTCATTGGCTTGTTCGACCGGGATATCGCGACCGCCCTTGCCCAGCACCACGACCAGTTCCATCTCGTAGTGCAGGTTGGAGGTCTTGGGCGGATAGGCCATCTTGCCGGTTTCGCCGTCGGCCACGCTCAGCACGGCATCGGCCGGCTTGCAGAAGAAGAACGGGTCTTCGCGGCCGGTGAAACCCATTTCCTTGGCGTGCTCGGCGTAATTGCGGCCGACGCAATACACGCGGCGGACCGGGAACAGCGCGGCGCTGCCGGCAACGGGAACCGCGACGGGCGGCTGGGGAGGTAGTACGTAGTCCATGAGCGATCAACCTATGACAAATACGTGAGGCGGGCAGTTTTATCCTGGAGCGGCCCGGATATCAAAAATCATCCGCGAGTTTATCGCTTTCCCGGACGCAAGGCGCGGCCCTTGCGCATTCAGGAAAACGTAGGGATTTCCCCATCGAAAACGACCAGGCGTTCGATGAAATCCGCCATGTAGGCCTTCATCTCCTGGTGCGCCGGGGACACCTGGTAGCGGTCATGCGCGGCACCATCGGCAAAGGCGGCCACGACCGCGTGGGTCAGGCCGTCAGACCGCCCCGCTTGATTGGGCCGGAAGGCGTACCCCGACACCCCGTCGCATTCCGCCAGGATCCGGTCGCAGTACGCCTGGACCCGTCCATGGAAATCCGCATCGGCCGCGGCCGACAGTTGCAACATCACGACATGCAGGAACATCAGGACTCCTTTTTCACGCGGGTCGCGGCCAGCCAGGCGCGCGACACCAATCCCATGATGCCGTCTCGCAACAGCAGCACGCACAAGACAAAGATTGCGCCCTGGACGATCAGCACCCAGGATCCCAGCGGCGCCAGGTAGTTCTGCAGCGACACGAACGTCAGTGCCCCCGCCAGCGGCCCGAATACCGTACCGATGCCACCCAGCAGCGCCATCAGCACGACCTCGCCGTTGGCATGCCAGTGCACGTCGGTGAGCGACGCCACGCCGAACACCAGCACCTTCAGCCCGCCCGCCAGCCCCGCCACGGAGGCCGACAACGTGAACGCGATCAGCTTGTAGCGCGACGTGGAATACCCCAGCGAGCGGGCGCGCTGTTCGTTGTCGCGCACCGAGCGGATGACTTCGCCGAACGGCGAATTCAGCACGCGCAGGACGAAGGCGTAGCCCAGCGCGAACACGGCCAGCGTGAAGTAGTACATCGGCATCACGTTTTCCAGGTCGAACACGCCGAACAGCTTGCCGCGCGGCACGCTTTGCAGCCCGTCCTCGCCGCCGGTGAACCCCGCTTGCACCGCGATGAAGTAGACCAGTTGCGACAGCGCCAAGGTGATCATCGCGAAGTAGATGCCCTGCCGCCGGATCGCGATGGCGCCGAACAGCAAGCCCAGCAGGCCGCCCGTCACCACGCCGGCCAGCAAGCCCAGTTCCGGTGTGGCGCCGAACAGCTTCATGACGATGCCGGTGGCGTAGGCCGCCGCGCCGAAGAACGCTGCATGGCCGAACGACAGCAGGCCCACATAGCCGACCAGCAGGTTGAAGGCCGCCGCGAACAGCGCGAAGCACAGCACCTTCATCAGGAAGGTGGGATACACGAACCAGGGCGCGATCAACGCCACCACCGCCAGCGCCGCCATCGACACGCGCATCGCGCGCCGGCTCAGTTGCACGGGCTGGCGCGTCGCTTCCGCGGCCAGCACGTTCTGCACCTGCAGGGGTCTGCCGAACAGCCCCGCGGGCTTGCACAGCAGCACCAGCACCATGATGATGAAGATCGCCAGGTTGGCGGCCTCGGGATAGAAGACCTTGGTCAGGCCTTCGATGATGCCCAGGCCAAAGCCGCTGACGATGGCGCCCATGATGGAGCCCATGCCCCCGATGACCACCACCGCGAACACGACCACCACCAGATTCGATCCCATCATCGGGCTGACCTGGTAGATGGGCGCCGCGATCACGCCCGCCACCGACGCCAGCGCCACGCCCAGCGCATAGGTCAGCGTGATCAGCAGCGGCACGTTGATGCCGAACGAGCGCACGATCGTTGGGTTTTCCGTCGCGGCGCGCAGCATCGCGCCCACCCGCGTCTTCTCGATCAGCACCCACACGGCCAGGCACAGCACGAGCGACACCGCCACGGCCCAGCCGCGGTACCAGGGCAGGAACATGAAACCCAGGTTTACGCCGCCCGTCAGTGCCTTGGGGATGGTGTAAGGCAGCCCCGACACGCCATAGGCCTGGCGCAGGCCGCCCTCGATCAGCAGCGCGATGCCGAAGGTAAGCAGCAGCCCGTACAGGTGGTCCATGCGGTAGGTGCGCGAGATCAGCAGGCGCTCCGTCACGATGGCGAACACCGCCATGATGAGCGGCACCAGCACAAGCGCCGCCCAGTAGTTCACGCCCAGGTAGTTCAGCAGCATCCAGGCCAGGAACGCGCCCGCCGTGTACTGCGCGCCATGGGCGAAGTTGATGATGTTCAACAGACCGAAAATCACCGCCAGGCCGATCGAGAGCAAGGCGTAGAAAGAACCGTTGATCAGGCCGAGCAGCAGCTGGCCGAACAGCGCCGTGGACGGCACTCCGAAAATTTCGAACACAGGCATTCTCCTCTCAGACGCCCAGGCGGCGCGCGATCCGGGCGGGATCGCGGCGCGCCTCATCCGCCGACAGCCGGTCGACCACGCAGCCATGCTCCATGACGTAGTGGCGGTCGGCCACCTTGGTCGCGAAGCGGAAGTTCTGCTCGACCAGCACGATGGTGAAGCCCCGTTCCTTCAAGGTGCGGATGGCTTGCCCGATCTGCTGCACGATGACGGGCGCCAGCCCTTCGGTGGGTTCGTCCAGCAGGATCAGTTGGGCGCCCGTGCGCAGGATGCGCGCAATCGCCAGCATCTGCTGTTCACCGCCCGACAGGTTGCCGCCCGAACTGGCGCTGCGTTCGCGCAGATTGGGGAACAGCGTGTAGATCTCGTCCAGCGACATGCCGCCAGCGGCCAGGCGCGGCGGCAGCATCAGGTTTTCGGTCACGTTCAGGCTGCGGAACACCGCGCGCTCCTCCGGGCAATACACCACGCCCAGGCGCGGGATGCGGTGCGGCGCCATGCCCACCGTTTCCTGACCGTTCAGGCGGATCGAACCGCGCCGCTTGTCCAGGATGCCCATGATGGCGCGCAGGGTCGTCGTCTTGCCCGCGCCGTTGCGGCCCAGGATGGTGACGAGTTCGCCCCGGTTCACGTCGATGTCCACGCCGTGCAGCACGTGCGATTCGCCATACCAGGCGTTGAGGTCTTTGATCGCCAGCATCTCAGTGCGCCTCCTCGTCGGAGCCCATATAGGCGGTGATGACCCGCTCGTCGCGGGAGACGGCCGCGTAATCGCCCTGCGCCAGCACCGCGCCGCGCGCGAGCACGGTGATGGTGTCGGACAGGTCGGCCACCACCGACAGGTTGTGCTCGACCATGAGGATGCTTCGGTTCACCGACACGCGCCGGATCAGCGCGGCGATGCGGGCGACGTCTTCCTGGCCCAGCCCCGCCATGGGCTCGTCCAGCAGCATGATCTCGGGTTCCAGCGCCAGGGTCATGGCGATCTCCAGCGCCCGCTTGCGGCCGTAAGGCAGCGACGCGGCGGTGGTGTCCGCCAGCGGCGCCAGGCCGACCGCGTCCAGCAGCTCCATCGCGCGGCCGTTCAGGCGGTCGACGCTGCGCCGACTGCGCCAGAAGCGCAGGCCGTCGCCATGCTGGCGCATCAATGCCACGCGCATGTTCTGCAACACGGTCAACCCTAGGAACACGGCAGAGATCTGGAACGAGCGGACGATACCCAGCCGCGCGATCTGCTCGGGCGCGAGAGAGGTGATGTCGCGGCCACGGTAGTGGATGACGCCCGCGTCCGGCGCCAGGAATTTGGTCAGCAGGTTGAAGCAGGTGGTCTTGCCGGCCCCGTTGGGACCGATCAATGCGTGGATGGAGCCTTCTTGCAGGGCGAGTGTCACGCCGTCGACGGCATTGAAGCCGCCGAACCGCTTGACCAGCCCCTGGGCGGACAGAACCGCTTGGGTGCTCATGGGGGCGCTCCTACATGCGGGCCAACAGGCCGCCGTCGATCGCCAGGACGTGCCCGTTGACGAACGAGGCCCCGGGCGACGCCAGATAGACCACGGCAGGCGCAATGTCTTCCGGCGCAGCCCAGCGCCCGGTCGGCACGGCGGACGACAGGAACGACTGGAATTGCGGATTGTCCTGCAGCCCTTGCGTGAAATCCGTGCGGACGAAACCCGGCGCAAGCGCGTTGCAGGTCACGCCGCTGGCGCCGTATTCCACCGCCAGCGCCCGCGTGAACGCCGCGATGGCGCCCTTGGCGGTCGCATAGGCGGCGATGTTCGGCATGGTCGCCTGCCCCGCCACCGACGACATCAGGATGATGCGGCCAAAGCCGCGCTTGCCCATGCCGGGCAGGACGGCGCGGGCGCAATGGAACGCGCCGTTGACGTGCACGTTCTGCAGCGCCTGCCACTCGGCGGGCGTCATTTCCACCACGGGTTTGCGGTTCTGGTTGCCGGCATTGCTGACCAGCACGTCGATGGCCAACCCCTCGGCCTCCAATTGGGCGACGGCAGCGGCCACCGCCGCGCCGTCCGCCACGTCAAAAGGTGCGCCGCGGGCCTGGATGCCATCTCCCGCCAGCCGCGCGCAAGCGGCCTCGCAGGCCTCAACCGACAGGTCGTTGACGACGACCTGCGCGCCGGCCATCCCCAGGCCCCGCGCAATGGCGTAGCCCAACCCCCTGGCCGCCCCCGTCACCAGCGCGACGCGCCCCGCCAGACCAAATGTCTGGTCCAGATAGTCGTGTTTCAAGCTTGTCTCCTTGTTTTATATGCACCGGATCTCTGGGTCCGGCCTGTGCCGCCTTTGCTTCGTCGATGCAAAAACAAAGTTGACATCAATCTCAATATACGCGACTATTTTTAAACACTCAATAACAAGATTTTTACTTTATCTTCAATAACGAGTTACGGCTAGGAGACAACCATGGTCCTCGAAACCCCCGGCTGCCCGGCAGCCAATGCGCTGCCGCCGCTGGCTTCGCGCTTCCTGAAAGTCGCCGACCTGCCCTGGAAACCCACCCAGGTGGAAGGCATCGAGATGAAGGTGCTGATGCAGGACAAGGAGTCCGGCCTGCTCACCGCCCTCTTCCGCTGGCAGCCCGGCACCGAACTACCGCTGCATGAACATGTGGAGGTCGAGCAGACCTTCGTGCTGGAGGGATCCATCGTGGATGCCGAAGGCGAAGTGTGCGCGGGCGATTACGTCTGGCGTCCGCGCGGCAACCAGCACGTGGCGCGCGCGCCCAACGGCGCGCTGGTGCTGAGCTTTTTCCTGAAACCCAACCTGTTCATCGACGCCTACGCCGGCCAGACGCTGGAATAGGCCAGACCGCCGAATACCCCGCGCGACCGCCCGGCACAGGACGGCGCGCAAAGAACCAAGCCCCCGAGGAGACAACCCCATGAAGACCCGAATCAAGAACAGCCTTGCCGCCTGCGTGCTGGGCACCCTGTCCCTGTCCGCCCAGGCGCAGGTGTCGGACGATGTCGTGAAGATCGGCGTGCTGGGCGACCAGTCCGGCATGATGGCCGACCTGTCCGGAAAATTCGGCGTGGAAGCCGTGAAGATGGCCGTCGAGGATTTCGGCGGGACCGTGCTGGGCAAGCCCATCGAAGTGATTTCCGCCGACCACCAGAACAAGGTGGACATCGGCGTGTCGATCGCCCGCCGCTGGTACGAAAACGACAAGGTCGACCTGATCCTGGACGTGCCCAACTCGGCCATCGCGCTGGCCGTGCAGGACTTGACCCGCCAGATGAAGCGCGTCGTGATCTTCACCAGCGCCGGCTCGGCCGATCTGACGGGCAAGGCCTGCTCGCCCAACGGCATGCACTGGACGTACGACACCTACGCCTACGCCACCGGCGTGGCCAACGGCGTGATGGAGGACGGCGGCAAGAGCTGGTACTTCATCACGTCCGACTACGCGTTCGGCCATTCGCTGGAGCGCGACGCGATGGCGGTGGTGAAGGCCAAGGGAGGACAAGTCGTCGGCAGCGTACGCCACCCCATCGCCAGTTCGGACTTCTCGTCGTTCCTGTTGCAGGCGCAGGCCTCGAAGGCGCAGGTGATCGGCCTGGCCAACGGCAGCGGCGACACCATCAACAGCATCAAGCAGGCGTTCGAGTTCGGCATCATGGGCAGCAAGCAGCGCGTGGCCGCGCTCTTCATGAGCATCGTGGACGTGCGTAGCGTGGGCCTGGAATATGCCCAGGGCCTGAACCTGGTCGAGCCCTTCTACTGGGATCAGGACGACAAGGCGCGCCAATGGTCCGAACGGTATTTCAAGCGCACTGGCCGCATGCCGTCGATGGTGCAGGCCAGCAACTACAGCGCCACGATGCATTACCTGAACGCCGTCAAAGCTGCCGGCACCGACGGGTCCGAGCCCGTGCTGAAGAAAATGCACGACACGCCCATCAATGATTTCATGACGGAAAACGGTCGCATCCGCGAAGACGGCCGGGTCATGCGCGACCTGTACCTGTTCCAGGTGAAGAAGCCGTCCGAGTCCAAACGCGACTGGGACTACTACAACCTGGTGCGCAAGATCCCCGCCGAGCAGGCCTTCCGCCCGCTGAAGGACGGCGGCTGCGCGCTGGTGAAATCGTGATGGCGGGCGCGCTTGGCCTTCTGGCCGGCAAGCGCGCCGTGGTCACGGGGGGCGCCAACCCCCGTGGCATCGGCGCCGCCGTCGTCGAACTGTTCCTCGCGCAAGGCGCGACCGTAGCCGTGCTGGACCAGGCCTATCCCGAAAGCGCCAGTCCCGCCTTGGCGCAGGGCCGCGTGCACCTGCATTGCGACGTGTCGCGAGCCGCGTCCTGCGAGGCCGCGCTGGCCCGCGCGGCGCAAGCGCTCGGCGGCGTCGATGTCCTGGTCAACAATGCGGGCATCGTCGCCGCGACCCGGATCTGGGACCTGGAGGAAGACGAATTCCGCCGCATGATCGACGTGAACCTGACCGGAACCTACAACGTCACGCATGCCGCGTTGCCGGCCTTGCTGGAAAGCTCGCGGCGCCCCGCCATCGTCAACCTGGGCTCCACCGCCGCCTTGCGCGGCGGCGGGCTGCTAGGCGGATCGCACTACGCGGCGTCCAAGGGCGGCGTCATCAGTTTCACCAAGGCGCTGGCCCGCGAGCTGGGGCCACGGGGCGTGCGCGCCAACTGCGTCGCGCCGGGCATTATCGAAACCGACATGACACTGGGCAAATTCGGCGAAAATTGGGAACAAGAACTCAAACAGGGCATTCCGTTGCAACGTTTCGGCCTACCCGCCGACGTCGCCCAAGCCATCCTCTTCCTGGCCTCGGACCTGTCCTCCTACTCAACCGGCATCGTGGTCGACGTCAACGGCGGCTTCCACATTCACTAGGCATTCCCAGAAGCAATGAGCACTCCCGACCGCATGCTGTCCATCCTCGACCTCTTTCGCGACGGCACCACCGCCGCGTTCCAGGAAGATGTCATGGCGCATCTGGAGTGCTCGCGCGCGACCGCCTACCGGTATTTGAAATCGCTGACCGAAAGCGGCCTCTTGGCGCCGACCGCCGGCGGCGCCTACGTGTTGGGGTCGCGCATCATCGAACTGGACCGGCACCTGCGCCAGCACGATCCACTGATGCGCGCGGCGCGCGACGTGATGCGCGCCACTGGAGACGAGCTTCACGCCAACCTGATGCTGTGCAGCTACTACGGCGACAAGGTGCTGTGCGTGGACCGCTACTGGACGGACAACTCGATCGAATCCAGCTATGCGCGCGGCCGTCCGTTCCCGATGTTCCGTGGCGCCACGGCCAAGCCCATCCTGGCCAATCTGCCGCCCTACCAGCTGCGCAACCTGATGCTGTGGCATGCGGCTGAAATCCGCGAAGCGGGGCTGGGCGACGACTGGGA
>NZ_DBHKZA010000019.1:0-24674 GCF_057314935.1 Achromobacter sp. | reverse complement strand
CAAAGCAACGGCGCGGCGGCGATCGGCATCATGCCGTCGCGGCCGCGCCGCATCAGAGCGCCGGCCGGTGCAGCACCGGCGCGGCCCAAAGCCTGATCAGGCCTTGTTGTAGCGTTCCACGCTGTTCACGATTTCTTCGTGGGCAGCGTCTACACCCTTCCAGCCCTTGACCTTGACCCACTTGCCCTTCTCGAGGTCTTTGTAGTGCTCGAAGAAGTGCTGGATGCGCGCGACGTCTTCGGTCGGCAGATCCTCGTAGGACTTGATGTTGCGGTACGGGGGGTACAGCTTTTCGATCGGCACGGCCAACAGCTTGGCGTCGCCGCCCGACTCGTCGTCCATTTCCAGCACGCCGATGGCGCGGCAGCGCACGACGGCGCCGATCTGGATGGGGAACGGGGTCAGCACCAGCACGTCGGCGGGGTCGCCGTCGTCGGACAGGGTCTGCGGGATGTAGCCGTAATTGCACGGATAGTGCATGGCCGTCAGCATGAAGCGGTCAACGAAAATCGCGCCCGTTTCTTTGTCGACCTCGTACTTGACCGGGTCGGCGTTCATGGGGATTTCGATGATGACGTTGAAGTCTTCCGGCAGCTTCTTGCCAGGGGAGACGCGATCAAGACTCATGATTCAACCTTGTTTGTCTGAAGAAATGTTCAAAGCGAGCCGTCGTTCTTGAACGGCGGCTTGGTGGCCGGCACCGGCACCGCGGCAGGCGCGGGCTTCGGGCTGGCAGGAGGCGCCGGCGAGTACGTCGGCACGGGCTCGTCGAAAGCCGCCGCCGGAATCGGGGCGCTGTCGAAGTACTCGTCGATGTCGGACGTGCCGCCAGCCAGCGGCGCATCTTCAGGCGCCAGCGCGCGGTCGCGCTGGTCCTTCTTCACGCGCGCATCGGGATCCAGCACGTAGTCGGAGGCCGACGCGGCCGTCGAGGGCGGCAGCGCAGGGTAGTCGCCACCGATATCGGCGTCGCCATCGGTGTCCGACAGGCCCACCGCATAGCCGCCTTCGGCGTCCACACGGTAAGGATCCGAACCCGTATCCGCAGCCGGCAACGCCGCATCCGCCGCCAGCACCGGCAGCGCCATGCTGGCTGCCGTAGCCAGGCGCCAGTGGCGCACGGCATCGGCCGGACGGTCCAGGCGGTCGTACAGGCTGCCCAGCAGCGCATGCGTCTGCGCATCGCTGCGGCGGCTGAGGCTACGCAGCAGATAGCGTTCCGCCTGGCCCCACAGCTGCCCGTTCAGGCACAGCATGCCCAGCGCGGTCAGCAGATCGGGATCCGTCGGGCGCTGCTGCAGCCAGGTCTCGGCCTTCGCCAGACGGCGCGACACCTGCTCGGCTTCGCAGCGGGCGTACGCCGCCACCAGCGTCGGATTGAACTTCACGGCGACCGCGGCTTCCAGCACGCGGGCGGCTTCGTTGGCTTCGCCGGCCGCGTCGAACGCGGCGGCGCCAGCCAGCGCGATGTCGGGCAGCAGGCGCTCTTCGGCCTTCAGGTCTTTCCAGATGGCGCGCCAGGCTTCGCTGTTGGCGGCAGCGGCGGCACGCAGACGCGCCGCGCCGGAAGCGTCGATCAGAGCATCGGCTTCGCTGCGGGCCAGCGCATTGCGGCGCACCAGGCCGCGGGCCAGCGTGAAGACCTGTTCATCGTGATGCAGCGCGGTGTGCGCGCGCAGCAGCAGACGCATGGTGTGCAGGTGACGGGCGCCCCCATCGGCCAACGGCGCCAGCACCGCCAGTGCGCGTTCGGCGCGGCCTTGGTCCAGCAGCATGTCGGCCGAGACCGTGGCCGTGGCTTCCACCAGGCCCGGCTCGGTGCCGGCGTGTTCTTGCGCGGTGGCCAACAGGCGGTCGCGGCGGTCGAATTCGCCCAGGCCATGCGCGGCGCGCGCGGCGGACAGGGCCGCCAGCACGCGGCGGGTCTGGACCTTGGTCTGCTCAAGCAGCTTGGTCAGATCCTTTTCGGCATGGGTATAGCGGCCTTCCAACAGGCCGATCCAGCCGCGCTCCAGCAATTCGTGGTCGCGCGCCTGGGCGCGTTTGCCGCGCCAGACGCGGACGCGGTCGGGGATGGCCAGCAGCCACGCCAGCAGGCGCAGGCCGATGTACAGCACGATGAAGGCCGCGACAATCAGCAGGACGGCCAGCGTCAGCGACATCCCGATGCGCCACGGCCAGACCAGCAACAGCACATTGCCGGAATGGGAGCGCAGCACCACCGCCAGGGCAACGGCGATGACGGCAAGCAGCAGAGTCCAGAACCAGGTACGCATAAGGCTCAGTCCTGCCCGCTAGTCTTGAAACCCGCGGCGCGCAACGCAGCCACGGCGTTCAGGCTGTCGGCCACTTCCGGCATGCGCACGGCGATGTCGGTCTGCGCCAATTCGCGCGCCAGCGTCTGGGCGGCGGCGGTGTCGGGGGAACGGTTGTCGAAGTACTTGGACAGCGTGACGCCGATGTTGTCGAGCTCGCTCTTCCAGACGGCGGGCTGGCGCATCAGCATGGCCAACTGGACGGTCAGCAGGCGTTGGCGCAGCGTGCCGCGCACCTGGTCAGCCTGTTCGGGCGACAGCAGCAAGGCGGCCGGCTCGTCGACGCGTTGGATGGTGATCAGGCCGCCCAGCTCTTGCGCCAGCGCGGAACCCGCGCGGCCGGGCCACGACACCACTTCGGCGCGCCAGCGCTGCCACCACGGGGCATCGGCGGGCAAACCAGCCTGGGGATCCACCACGGGGGCGGGGGCCACGGCCGGGCGGCTTTCGCCCGCGGCAGCCACGCCCGGCGCGGCGGCGTCGGGCACCAGCAAGGGGGCCTTGCCGACCAGCGACACCAGGCGCTCGATGCGGGCCGACTGGGCGGGGATGTCCACGGTGGACACGGCGCGCAGGCGGTCCAGGTCGCCGTTGATCGCCTGCTGCAGGCTGGAGAAGCGCGGGCGGTCGGCGCGGGCCAGGCGGGACTGCGCGGTTTCCAGCGCCACGATGGCGTTGGAGACGTTGCCGGCCAGGCGCAATTGCTGGTTGGCGATGGTCAGCAGGCGTTCGACGTCATTGGCCAGCAGCTCGTCACTGGCGGTGTCATTGAAGTTCTGCCAGGCCTGCTGCAGCGCGTTGTATTGGCTTTGCGTTTCGCGCACGGTGTCTTCAAGCTCGCCCACGCGACCGGCCTGGGCTTGCGCCAGGGCAAGGGCTTCGCGCGTGTCCTTGCGGGCTTGGGCCACATCGGCCGTCAGCGTGTCGATGCGCGACGCGACCTCGCGCCCGGCGGACACGAACTGCGTGCGCTGCTTCCACAGCGCGTAACCCAGGCCTACGGCCAGCAGGATGACGATTATCAGGGCGGTGACCAATGGGCCACTGCCGCGCTTGGCCGGACGGGCCTTGACGGAATCGGCCGGGGCCGATGCGGGCGCGCTTGCGCCCGGGGCGGCCGTGTTAACGACCGGATCGGTAGCGGGAGTCTTGTCTGTCATGACGCGATTGTATTCGGTGTCTGTCCGATGCAACGAATCAAGCAGCAACAAAAGCCTGGAATATCGACTCGTCGTTGGGCAAGCAGATTTTTACCATTGCTGATGGCTCGGCGCCATGACAGCCCGGCGGCACGCGGCGCGCCAGCGAGGGGTGGGTCAGCACGAAGCGGCAATCGCCCCACCAGGAAAGCAGCCCTGCGGCATCCAGGCAGGCGCGCACGGCGTCCGCCCCTTCCCCGCTGGTGATGAGCCAGGTGGCGCGGACACCGGCATCTGCCCAGCCGTGCAGCGCCGCCAGTTGCGCGGCGTCCCAGCTTGCGGGGCGGCGCAGATAGGCCGCATGGCGCGTGACGGCCACGCCATGCGCTTCCAGCCGGTCGCCCAGCCAGTCCCTGCCCTGGGTGCCGCGCACCAGCAGCACGCGCGCCGGCAGTTGAGGCAGATCGCAAAGCACGTTCCACAAGGCCTCGGAGTCGTGGCTGGGCGCGTCTTCGCCGGGGTGCAGGACTGTTGTATTCGCGCCAAAACCGGCAGACTCACGCAGTCCCTGGGCGCTGGCCGGCCCGACGGTGGCCGCGATCGTGGCCGCCGGCCAGGCGGACGGACCGTCGGCACGGGCCAACTGGTCCAGGTATTGCTTGCCCGCGTTGCCGCTGACGAACACGACCATGTCGAAGTCGGCCGGCCGCGGCAGGTCCGCGGCAGCGACATCCAGGGCGTGGATTTCAAGGGCAGGCAGGATGCAGGCAGACCAGCCGGCGTCGGTCAGACGGCCGGCCAGCGCCTCGTTGCGGCCCGCGGGCCGTGTCAGGACAGCGACTCGCGGTGGCGTGGACATCAGTCCGGCCGGGCGTCGTCTTGCAGCAGTTCCTGGAGGATGGCGGCGGCGCCAGCATCCAGCAGCTCCTGCGCGGCGGCTTCGCCCAGCGCCTCGGCGTTGGCCGCCGGACCGTTGCGGGTCGTGTGGACCATGCGCGTGCCGTCGGGCGATGCCACCAGCGCGCGCAGCGACAGCGAGTCGCCCGAGATTTCGGCGAACGCAGCCAGGGGCACCTGACAGGAGCCTCCCAGCTTGCGGGACACCGCCCGTTCGGCCAGCACGCAAGACGTCGTGGCAGCGCTGATCAACGGCGCCAGCCACGCGCGCAAGTCATCGCGGTCGTCGCGGATCTCGATGCCCAGCGCGCCCTGTCCGGCTGCCGGCAGGCTGTCGGCCGGGTCCAGCAGGCTGCTGATGCGTCCGCCCAGCCCCAGGCGTTCCAGCCCCGCGGCGGCCAGGACGATGGCGTCGTATTCGCCCTTGTCCAGCTTGCCCAGGCGCGTATCCAGGTTGCCGCGCAGCGGCTTGACCACCAGGGCCGGATAGCGCGCGCGGATCTGCGATTCGCGGCGCAGGCTGGACGTGCCCACGACCGCGCCCGCCGGCAGGTCTGCCAGCGTCGCATAGCGGTTGGACACGAAGGCATCGCGCGGGTCCGCGCGATCAAGGACGGCGCAAAGCTCGAACGGGGCTTGCAGATCGACCGGCACGTCCTTCAAGGAGTGCACGGCCAGATCGGCGCGCCCGTCGAGCAGCGCGTTTTCGAGTTCCTTGACGAACAATCCTTTGCCGCCCACTTTGGACAGGGTGCGGTCAAGGATCAGGTCGCCGCGGGTCGTCAGGGTAAGGAGCTCAACCGCGCACGCCGGGTACAGCGTGCGCAGCCGGTCGCGCACATGCTCGGCTTGCCACAAGGCAAGCCGGCTGGCGCGGGTCGCGATGACCAGGCGTTGCGGAAGAGACACGTGACGTCATCAAACGAAATTGGAGACGATGACCGTCGCGACTACCCCGAGGATGGCCAGCACGAAAAGGCCCTGAAGGAGGCTCAGGCCCGATTCGGATTGCTGGGGATCAACGGATCTACGCAGACTCATGGGATTCCTTGGAAGCGGTTTTGCGGCTTGCCAGCCACCGTCCAAGGACAACAACGAGCAAGGCGCCAATAATTTCAGCGGCGATTTTAACCGTAGTGGGCTGAACGCCGAATTGACGTTCGACAATAACGTCGGTAATCAGCATGCCGCCGGCGATCCAGCCCAGCAAGGCGGCGCCAAACGTAACAACCAACGGGTACTTGTCGATCAGCTTGAGCACCAGGGTGCTGCCCCAGATGATGATCGGCACGCTGACGATCAGGCCGAAGGCGACCAGGCCGATCTGATGGTCGGCGTGGGCGTTCTGGGCCGCGCCGGCGATGGCGATCACGTTGTCCAGGCTCATCACGAAGTCGGCGATGATGATGGTCTTGATCGCGGCGGCGATGGATGTCCCGCCCTTCACGTTGCCATGCGCATCGTCCTCAGGAACCAGGAGCTTGACGCCGATCCAGACGAGCAGCAGGCCGCCCACGACTTTCAGGAACGGGATCGACAGGAGCGTCAGTGCGAAAGCGATCAGCACGACACGCAGGATGATGGCGCCCGCGGTGCCCCACAGGATGCCCTGCATGCGCTGCTTGGGGGCCAAATTGCGACAAGCCAGCGCGATCACGACGGCGTTGTCGCCGCCCAGCAGGATGTCGATGAGGATGATCTGGAATACCGCTGCCCAACTCAGCGTCTGGAAAAACTCAAGCACTATGAACCCCCGAAGGCATTTATGAAAAGAAAGGCCGGTCCCGAGCCGGCCATCCTGCCGCGCGCGGCGCGGCAGGATCATTCAAACAACTAATTATTGTAATTCAGCTTTCAGTCAGCTTTCTGGCGCATCAGCAAAACTTTACCAATTGCCAGCACCAGCACAGCGCCGAGCGCGCCCATCATCAGTTCGAAGCTGTGATGCGATACGCCCAATGCCGCGTCAATACGCGCCACGGGTTCCTGCAAGGCGGGATCTCCCACCAGCAATTCACCTGCAATAAAGCCCAACAACGCAGCCCCCACCCAGACGATGACCGGGAAGCGCTCGATGACCTTCAGAAGCAGCGTGCTGCCGAAGATGACCAAGGGGATGCTGATGGCCAGGCCCAAAACCAGCAGGGTCGTGTCGCCCATCGCCGCAGCAGCAACCGCCACCACGTTATCCAAGCTCATGACCAAGTCGGCAATCATGATAGTGCGGATTGCGGTCAGCAGATTACCTTGCGTCTTGCCCGCGCCGTCGTCTTCGCCTTCGGGCAACAGCAGCGTCACGCCGATGTAGACCAGGAGCAGCGCGCCGATCAGCTTCAAATACGGCAACAGCAGCAACTTGGCCGCCACCAAAGTCAGCACGATACGCATGATGATCGCGGCGGCCGAGCCGATCGTGATCGCTTTCTTCTGTTGCGCCGGCGGCAACGAACGCGCTGCCAGCGCAATAACCACGGCGTTGTCGCCTGATAGCAGAATGTTGACCCAAATGATCTGGAGCAACGCTATCCAGAATGCCGCTGAACTAAGTTCCATGCCTCTCTTTCCCAGGTGATGATCCCCCTAGGACAAACCAAATGAATGGATGATGAAAACGAAAATCGTACTGACCGTCTTGGTGCGAGCCCGACGGCATTCTTGCTGGGTACGTGCGAAATTTCTTTCATTATAGTTTCGTTCAGCTTTCCGTATGTTTTGGCGACCGCGATATGGACACGGGATTTCCCTAAGGGCGCGCCGACGATCCGTGCCGCGGCGGCGCCAAACGGACGAAAAAAAGCCCGCCGAAGCGGGCTTTTTGGCGCAATGCGTAAAGACTTACAGCACCGACTTGAGCAGCTTGCCCATTTCGGAGGGGTTGCGCGTGGTGCGGATGCCGCAAGCTTCCATGACTTCCAGCTTGGCGTCGGCCGTGTCGGCGCCACCGGAGATCAGGGCGCCAGCGTGGCCCATGCGCTTGCCGGCGGGAGCCGTGACACCAGCGATGAAGCCGACGACCGGCTTCTTCATGTTGTCCTTGGCCCACTCGGCGGCGTTGACTTCGTCCGGACCGCCGATTTCGCCGATCATGATGACGGCGTCGGTGTCGGGATCGTCATTGAACAGCTTCAGGACGTCGACGTGCTTCAGGCCGTTGATGGGGTCGCCACCGATGCCGACGGCGCTGGATTGACCCAGGCCCAGCTCGGTGACTTGCGCCACGGCTTCGTACGTCAGGGTGCCCGAACGGCTGACGATGCCGATGCGACCCTTGCGGTGGATGTGACCCGGCATGATGCCGATCTTGATTTCGTCCGGCGTGATCAGACCCGGGCAGTTCGGGCCCAGCAGCAGCGTCTTGCTGCCCTTGGCCTTCATGCGGTTCTTCACTTCCAGCATGTCGCGGACCGGGATGCCTTCGGTGATGCAGATCACCAGATCCAGTTCGGCTTCGACAGCTTCCCAGATGGCAGCGGCGGCGCCGGCCGGCGGCACGTAAATGACGGACACGGTCGCGCCGGTGTCAGCCTTGGCGTCTTTCACCGAAGCGAAAATCGGCACGCCTTCGAAGTCTTCACCCGCCTTCTTGGGGTTCACGCCGGCCACGAAGGCGGCTTTGCCATTGGCATACTCACGGCACATACGGGTGTGGAACTGGCCCGTCTTGCCCGTGATGCCCTGGGTGATGACTTTGGTGTCCTTGTTGATCAGAATCGACATTTGTGAATCCTTGGCAGTATTGCTTTACTTGACGGCGGCTACGACGCGGGTGGCGGCTTCGGCCATCGTGTCGGCGCTGATGATCGGCAGACCGGAGTCAGCCAGCATCTTCTTGCCGAGTTCTTCGTTGGTACCCTTCATGCGGACGACCAGCGGCACGTTCAGGTTGACGGCCTTGCAAGCGGCGATCACGCCTTCGGCGATGACGTCGCAGCGCATGATGCCGCCGAAGATGTTGACCAGAATCGCCTTCACGCTCTTGTTCGCGAGCATGATCTTGAACGCTTCGGTGACCTTCTCGGCCGTGGCGCCGCCGCCGACGTCCAGGAAGTTGGCCGGCTCGCCGCCGAACAGCTTGATGGTGTCCATCGTGGCCATGGCCAGGCCGGCGCCGTTCACCAGGCAGCCGATGTTGCCGTCGAGCTGGATGTAGGCCAGGTCGAACTTGCTGGCTTCGATTTCAGCGGGATCTTCTTCGTCCAGGTCGCGGTAGGCGACGATTTCCGGGTGACGGAACAGGGCGTTCGGGTCGAAGTTGAACTTGGCGTCCAGGGCGATGATGTTGCCCTTGCTGTCGCGGTTCAGCGGGTTGATTTCAACCAGCGACGCGTCGGTGTCCATGTAGCACTGATACAGCTTCTGGAACACGTCCACGGCTTGGGCGGTCGAGTCGGCAGGCAGGCCGATCGCGTTGGCGATCTTGGTGGCTTGCTCGGCGGACAGGCCGGTCAGCGGGTCGATGTATTCGGTGATGATCTTTTCGGGGGTGGAGTGAGCCACTTCCTCGATGTCCATGCCGCCTTCGCTGGAAGCGATGAACGCGACCTTCTGCGTGGCGCGGTCAGTGACCAGCGACACGTAGTATTCCTTCTGGATGTCGGCGCCGTCTTCGATGTACAGGCGGCGAACCTTCTGGCCTTCCGGGCCGGTCTGGTGCGTGATCAGCTGCATGCCCAGGATTTCCGAGGCCAGCTTGCGGACGTCGTCCAGCGAGCGCGCCAGCTTCACGCCACCGCCCTTGCCGCGGCCGCCCGCGTGGATTTGTGCCTTGACGACCCAAACCGGTCCACCCAGCTTTTCAGCGGCAGCCACGGCCTCGTCGACGGAAAGAGCGGGGATCCCGCGCGGCACCGGGATGCCAAATTGCTTCAGCAGTTCCTTGCCTTGATACTCGTGGATTTTCATGTGTTACCTGTCAGGACGTATGAGAAAGAGAAGGTGAATCGGAGGACGAATCGGCCGATGCCTCAGCGCTACCCCCGGTGTACCACTTGGGATAGTGCTCAGCCACCACCGGGCCGCCAGTGCTGAGCGCATGACAGCCATCCAATTGGAATGGACGCCGGTTCGGGTTGGTTTCCTGCCGCCGGCGGTTGGCCATGGTCTGGACCGCCGCGGTGGGAAGCACCTGCGACAGCTCGGTCATGTGCGTACAGCCCTCCACATGCCCGAACCGCTCTTTGACCTGGCGGCGGAATCCCTTGAGCAGATTCATGCCGACCAGATCAGTGTAAGCGGGCTCGATGGCCATGCAATGACCGCCGTAAGGGGCGGCGTCATAGACAGCCTGCGCCGCCACGATCGAGAAATTCTCGTCGATGGTGATGCGCAGATGCATATGGTGGATGGGCTGCCCGGCCTTGAACATCTTGCCGTCGCTCTTGGGGAAATCGTACGCCTTCACGTCGATCAGCTCGGCTTCCAGATCCCAGTTGCCGTCTTCGCGCGCATACGACTGCACGCGTATGGAACGCGTGTGCAGTGGTTGGCGAGGGTAATCCGGCGGTGGCAAGGGCATGCTGGGGGCCTGCGGGGCGAAGATGGCCTGCGCATGGTGCGCGGCAACAAAACCTTGAAAGTATAGCGCAGGCAGGCGACGATCAACCGTCTTGCTGCACGCCGCGCACTAGGGGACAGAGTGCGGCCGATGCCCAGAGTCCCTCGTGGCGGACCTGCCCGGTCAGGCGCGCGGCGGCCAGATGGCGTTCCCGCACAGGCGTGTATTCCTCCAGCCCGCGGCGGCAGGCCTTCAACCGGGCCTCCAGCGCGCTCCAGGCCCGGGCGAAGGCGTCCGCGCGGCCTGCCGGCGCGCAGGCGGCCAACCTGGCCGCGACCTCGGGACCGCAATAAAGCCGGGCGACGTCGATATCGCCGTCACCGCCGCCTGCCCCGCCCCCTGCCGCCGCCAGGTCCACGCCCGGCACGCCCTGGCAGGACAAACCGCACAAGATATAAGGGCCGCAATAAGAGAAAGAGCTGTTCCAGAGGGAACCCGGCGCCATGGCAGGTCCCTTGGGCGTTTCGGTCCAGCGCGCCGCCGCCCCCGACCGGCGCGACAACTCGGCCGCCAACCATGCGCGGGCCGCCTGGCGCTGGCCTTCCCGGCCAGTCGCCAGCCGCAGCAGCCACAACTCGACGGGCGCGCCCTCCCCGGTCAGCCGCAGCGCGGGCGTGGGGGTCAGCGGCGCCGCGGACAAGGTCTCAGGTGCGTTCAAGCGCCCGGCCCTCGCGTCCACGGGGTGGCCGGACTACCCATCCAGGCCTGGCCGGCCGGGATGGTTTCGCCCTTCAACACCAGGGTCAGCGGCCCCAACACGGCGCGTTCCTCGACATGGGTGTCGTACAGGATCGTGCTGCGCGGACCGACGTTGACCCCGCGGCCGATGTGCACAGGCCCGATCTTCATGACCCGATCCTCGAACAGATGGGTTTGCGGCCCGGACCAGGCATGCAGCACCGCGTCGTCGCCGATCAGGACGCAGTCGTACTCGGTGATGTCGGTGGTGTCCATGAATACGCGCTTGCCGATGCGGGCGCCCATGCAGCGCAGCGCCAGGGGCAGCCAAGGGGTCGCGCGCAGGAAGTTGAAGAAATTGGGCACGGCGATGGACTCGTACAGGCTGGTCACCGCCTCGCTCTTCCAAACGAAAGGCGTCCACATCGGTTCGGCGCGCGGCCGGTACCGGCCCACCAGCGTCCACTTCAGCAGTATCAGGAACAGGAACGTGCCCAGGCCGTACAGCACGCCGGCCAGCATCAGCTCGTCGAAGGCGGCCAAAAAGCCCTGGGCCGCGGCGATGGGGATGACTTTCATGACCGTCAGATACCCCACCGCGATCACGACCGCCAGCGGCAGGATCATGCGCAAGCCTTCGACGGCGCCGCGTGCGACCTTGCGGCCCAGGCTGGGCCGGAACGTCAGATGCGCGGGGAAGCCCGCAGTCTGTTCGCGGGCGGGCAAGGCCAGCGGCGGATTGCCCAGCCAGGTCTGGCCGCTGGCCATGCGGCCGTTGACTGGCGCCCGGCTCTGCACGCCGATCAGCACGTCGTCGGGCAGCACCGACCCGTCAGGCACGTAGGCGCCATTGCCGACAAAGCTGCGGTTGCCGATGATGGTCGGGCGCATCGTCATCCAGCCGCGATCGATCTCCTCGTCGCCCAACATGACGCCGTCGGCGATGAAGCTGTCGCGACCCAGCGTCAGCATGTCGGGCACGATGCCCATGGCGGTGGAAATTTCGGTGCCCCGCCCGACCTTCGCGCCCAGCAGCCGGTACCAGGTGCCGGCGTAGATCGAGGCGTACAGGCCATGCAGCACGCTCAGGCTGGACTCCTGGATCTGGTTGGTCAGCCACCGCCGCAGATAGATCTGGCCATAGACCGGCCACCGCCCGCCCGACAACCTGGGCAGCAGCAACCAGCGCAACAGGGCGGACACCAGCACCGTCAGGAACAGCAGCAAGGCGCTGGCCGGCAACGCCAGCAGCAGATAGCAAAGAAAGGCATACGGCCAGGACACGCGGTCGCCCATCAGGTCCAGCCAGCGCGCGTCGATCCAGTCGATCAGCACGAAGCTGGGGAAGACCGGCATGAAGAACAACGCCGCGATCAAGGTGCCGCCCAAGGCATAGGCCACCACGTCCAGCTGGCGCAAGCGCCCCGTCCGTACGGGACGCGGCGGCAATTCGGGGGCATGCGCCTGGGGATCATGCCGCGCCGGCGCGCCCGTCCAGACCTGCCCCGCCGGCACGCGAGTCCCCGAAGCCAGCGACGACAAGCCATCCAGCCGTGCCCCCTCGCCCATCGCCACATCGCCTTGCAGCACCGCGTACGACCCGACGTAGGCATTGTCGGCCAGCGTGATCGGCGCCACTTCCCAGACGCCCCCGCGCACCGCGAAGTTCTCCAGGTTCACGGCCGCGCCGATGCTGACGCCATCGCCAATCGTCAGCAGGTCGGGCGCGCGGACGGAAATGCGGCTGATGGCGGCGTCGCGGCCGATGCGCGCGCCCAGCGCCCGCAAGTACCAGACTTGCAGGGGAGAGCCGGCCAGCAAATGCGCCGGCGGGATGTCCAGCACCCGGTCCACCAGCCACCAGCGGTAGAAGCGCCACCCGTATAGCGGATAGCGACCGGCCTTGAGGCGGCCCAGGATGCCCCATTTGCAGGCCACGGCAACGCCGAAGCTCAGCAGGTTGCAGACCAGGTAGCTGGCGATGGACAGCGCCACCGCGCGCCAGACCGAGTCGCCCTCGTCGCCCGTCCAATAGTGATAGGTAAAGAACGGCGTCAGCCAGATCAACATGCGCACGCCGATCAGCAGCGGCAGCGCGGCAAGCTGGGCCAGGCCACAGGTCCAGCGCCGCCACTCCGGCGCCTGGCCTGCCGTATCGTCGGGCTGCGCAAGGGTGTCGCCCTCTTCCACCGCAACCGGCACGGCCGCCGCCAACGCGTCCAGCCGCGACGACAACGCCCCCAGGCCGGGGTGCTGATAGAGCTCGTGCATCGTCAGCGCGGAAAACTGCGGATGCTTGCGCAGCGACGATACCAGGCGCGCGGCCAACAGCGAATGGCCGCCCAGGTCGCGGAAGAAGTCGCTGGCCAGGCGCAGCGGCTGGCCCGGAAACAAAGGACGCAGCGCGTCGAACAGCGCCTGTTCACCTAAGGTGACCGCTACGTCGTCTTCGCCGCTGGGCTCGGACACGGTTTCCAGTTCACGCGCCTTGAGCGCTTTACGGTCGATTTTTCCCGACGTCAGGCGCGGCACCTCGGCCACGCGTTCAAAGCGGGCGGGGATCATGTAGGCGGGCAGGTCCTGCGCCAGCGCGGCCCGCAAGGCATGCAGGTCCAGCCGCGCCTCGCCCTCGGGTTTCAGGAAGGCCACCAGTTGATCGATGCCCCCCAGGTCTCGCAGCACCACCGCCGCTGCCCCGACGCCGGGCTGCCGGTACAGCGCCGCTTCGATTTCGCCCAGCTCGACCCGAAAGCCCCGCACCTTGACCTGGTCGTCGCTGCGGCCCAGGCACTGGATCTGCCCATGCTCGTCGATGCGGGCCAGGTCGCCGCTGCGGTACATCCGCGTGTCGTGATCGCCGCTGGGCCGGGGGTTGGCCAGGAATTTTTCGGCCGTCAGCTCAGGGCGTCCGAGGTAGCCGCCCGCCACGCCGGGACCGGTAATGCACAGTTCGCCGACCTGCCCTTGCGGCAGCACCGCCCCGTCGTCGCCGCGGATGAGCATGCCGTAATTGGGCAGCGGCGTGCCGATGGTCACCGGTTGGCCGGGCAGCAATTCGGCCAGGCTGGCCGATACCGTGGTCTCGGTCGGACCATAGGTATTGAACAGGCGACGGCCGGGCGTGGCCCAGCGCGGCACGAGGAAGTCCGGACACACTTCGCCGCCCAGGTTCACGATGCGCAAGCCCGGCACGTCGTGCGCGAACAGCGCGAGCAGCGTCGGCACCGCGTGCAGCACGGTCACGCCTTCGCGCACCAGCGCGTCGGGCAGGCCTTCGGGGTCGGTGGTCAGCATCTTGGGCGCCACCCACAGGCTGGCGCCGACCAGATAACTGATCCAGATTTCTTCGAACGACATGTCGAAGGCCACCGAAAAGCCCTGGTAGACCTTGTCGCCGTGCCGCACGCCCAGCACCTCGTTTTCGCTGCGCAGGAAATGGCAGATACTGGCCTGGCTGATCGGCACGCCTTTCGGCTTGCCGGTCGACCCGGACGTGTAGATCACGTAGGCAGGATGCTCGGGCAGCAGGCCTTCTCGTTTGCGCAAGACGCCGTCGACGGGCATGGACAGCGCCCAGGTGGTCCACGTCGCCATGCCGTCCAGGCGCACGTCCGCGCTGGCGATCAACCCTTGGGCGCCCGCATCCTGCAGACAGACCAGCATGCGGTCGGGCGGCGTGTCGGATTCGAACGGCAGCCACGCCGCGCCGGCTTTGGCGATGGCCGCCTGCATCACCAGCAGGTCCGCCCCGCGCGGCAGGCACAGGCCAACGATCTGACCGGGCCGCACGCCGGCCTCGATTAGATGATGCGCGGCCAGGTCGGCGCGCTGGCCCAGCATGTCGTAGGTAAGGGTTTGATCCAGCCAATGAATGGCAATCGCGGCGGGGTGCCGCAGGATCGTGGCTTCCAGAATATCGGGCAGCGTTTCCGCGGCAAGCAGATCCGGCCGATAGGGGCCTTGGAGAATCATAGATACGGCAACAATCCGGCTGTTAGGATTTTTGCATATTGACCCGTGCCGCGGGAATTCGTTCAAAAAAAGTACCCCACGCCGCGCGTGCTTCGCACGCTTGCGACCTCCCAAGGAGGCTGCATTTTCCTTGGGACGGCCCGGGGGTAAAAAAAAAGCCCCCGGCCGGTGCGTTCATCGCACACAAACCAGGGGCTTACACCCGCAACACCCGCCCTTGGAGCCAGCGTTGCGGGTGGCCGGTACTTAAGCGGATTGGCGCAGCGTGCGGGCCGCTTGCACCATGCCGATCAGCGCCGCTTCGGTTTCGGGCCACGCGCGCGTCTTCAGGCCGCAGTCAGGGTTCACCCACAACCGTTCCTTGGGCAGGCGGGCCGCCGCCTTTTCCATCAGGCCGACCATCCAGTCCACTTCCGGCACGTTGGGCGAGTGGATGTCGTACACGCCGGGCCCGATGTCGTTCGGGTAGTCGAAGTCTTCGAACGCCTTGAGCAGGTCCATGTTGGAGCGCGACGTTTCGATCGTGATCACGTCCGCGTCCATCGCGGCGATCGATTCGATGATGTCGTTGAACTCCGAATAGCACATGTGGGTATGGATCTGCGTTTCGTCGCGCACGCCGGCGGTCGACAGGCGGAAGCAATCCACGGCCCAGTCCAGGTACGCCTTCCAGTCGGCGCGGCGCAGCGGCAGGCCTTCGCGAATGGCGGGCTCGTCGATCTGGATGACGCTGATGCCGGCGGCTTCCAGGTCCACCACTTCATCGCGCAGCGCCAGCGCCAGTTGGCGGCAGGTCTGTTCACGCGGCTGGTCGTCACGCACGAACGACCATTGCAGGATGGTGACCGGACCGGTCAGCATGCCCTTGACGGGCTTGTCCGTCAGCGACTGCGCGTACGAAGACCAACCCACCGTCATCGGCGCGGGACGGGCCACGTCGCCGAAAATGATCGGCGGCTTGACGCAGCGCGAACCGTAGCTTTGCACCCAGCCGTTCTTGGTGAACGCAAAGCCTGCCAGCAGTTCGCCGAAGTATTCCACCATGTCGTTGCGCTCGGGTTCACCGTGCACCAACACGTCCAAGCCCACCTTTTCCTGGAAGCGGATGACTTCCTCGATTTCCTTGCGGATGGCGGTCTCGTAGCCCGAATCGGTCAGCGCGCCAGCCTTCCAGTCGCGGCGCAGGGCACGGATTTCGGCGGTCTGCGGGAACGAGCCGATCGTGGTCGTCGGGTAGGCGGGCAAGCCCAGTTGTTCTTGCTGGCGGGCGATGCGGCCGGCGAACGGCGCGCGGTCGCGCGACACGCTGGCGGCGTCGGCCATGCGTTGGCCCACGACCGGATTGTGGATGCGGGCCGACGAACGGCGCGCGGCCAGCGCGGCGCGCTGCTGGACCAGCCCCGACTGCACCGAGGGTTCCGTCGCGCTATCGAGCGCACGGCCCAAGAGGCTCAGCTCTTCCAGCTTCTGCGCGGCGAACGACAGCCAGCTCTTCAACTCGGCGTCCAGTTCGGTTTCGTTGGCCAGGTCCACCGGCACGTGCAGCAGCGAGCACGACGGGGCCAGCCACAGGCGGTCGCCCAGTTGTTGCTTGACCGGCGCCAGCGTCGCAATGGCGGCGTCCAGGTCGGTGCGCCAGATGTTGCGGCCGTTGATAATGCCAGCGGACAGCACCTGGTCGGCGCGCAGGCCGGCAACGACGTTGGCCAGTTGCTCCGGCGCGCGGACCAGGTCCACGTGCAGGCCAGCCACAGGCAGTGCCTGGACGGTGGGCAGGTTGTCCTTCAACCCGTCGAAATAGGTGGCGATCAGCAGCTTGACCGGGCTGGCGGCCAGCACGCCATACACCTGCTTGAACGCGTCGCGCCACGCTTGCGGCAGATCCAGCACCAGGATGGGTTCGTCGATCTGCACCCATTGCACGCCCAGCTTGGCAAAGCGGGCCAGGACTTCTTCGTACACCGGCAGCAGCGCGGCCAGCAGTTGCAGCTTGCCTTCGTCGGCGGCGCCGCCCGCGAAGGCGTCGCCCTTGCCCAGGTAAAGCCAGGTCAGCGGACCCGGGATCACCGGCTTGACGGCGTGGCCCAGCGCTTGCGCTTCCTGAATCTGTTCGAACAGCGATTCCCGCGCAATGCGGAACGTCTGGCCCGGCACCAGTTCCGGCACGATGTAGTGATAGTTGGTATCGAACCACTTGGTCATTTCGCAGGCGGCGGCAGGCTTGCCCGTCGGTGCGCGGCCGCGGCCCATGCGAAACAGCGTGTCCAGCGAGACGGCTTCGTTGTCGCGCTGGCCGAAGCGGGCCGGCACGGCGCCCAGCAGCGTGCTCCATTCCAGGATCTGGTCGTACCAGGCGAAGTCGCCCACAGGCACGAACTTCAGGCCAGCCGCCGCTTGCAGCCGCCAGTGCCTGGCGCGCAGTTCACGGCCGGTTTCTTCCAGCGCCTCGGCGGTTTGCTTGCCGGCCCAATAGGCTTCGACAGCGCGCTTCAATTCGCGTTGGGCACCAATGCGGGGGAACCCCAGGTTATGAATAGTAGTCATGAGAATACCGCCCTTAGACAAATTTTGTTCAAGTGACGGTTATTGTGCAGGCAAACCTACATGAATCAAAATCAATGTTCACATTCATAAGATGAGAAAATATCATACAATACCTATTCATTCCACCGCCATCGGGTTCGGTGCCTGCGGCGGACGCCCGTCGGGCGCCACCCCTGTCCCGACCTACGCCCATGCTAGAAATCCGCCACCTGGAAACGCTGACTGCCATCCGTGAAGGCGGCAGCCTGCAAGAAGCCGCCGAACGCCTGCACCTGACCCAATCCGCCCTGTCGCACCAATTGCGCGACCTGGAAACCCGCTTGGGCACGCCGCTGCTAAACCGCCGCACCCGACCGGCGCGGCTGACCACGGCAGGCCTGCGCGTGCTGGCGCTGGCGGACGAAGTCTTGCCCCGCATCCGCGCAACCGAGCGCGAATTGCAGCGGCTGGCCGCCGGCCGCACGGGCCGCCTGCATCTGGCGATCGATTGCCACTCGTGCTTCCAATGGCTGATGCCGGCGCTGGACGCCTTCCGGGCGCAGTGGCCGGACGTGGCGCTGGACCTGTCGGCCGCCTTTTCGTTTGCCCCCCTGCCCGCGCTGGTGCGCGGCGATCTGGACCTGGTCATTACCTCGGACCCGCAGCCGCTGGAGGCGGTGGAGTACCTGCCGTTGTTCAAGTACGAACTGGTGCTGGCGGTGTCGGAGTCCAATCCGCTGGCGGGCAGCAAGTTCATCATGCCGGACCAGTTGGCCGATCAGACGCTCATCACCTACCCGGTGGACAAGCAACGCCTGGACGTCTTCACCGCTTTTTTGGACCCGGCCGACGTGGAACCCGCCGCCGTCCGCAAAGCGGAACTCACTCCCATCATCGCGCAACTGGTGGCCAGCAACCGCGGCGTGGCCGCCCTGCCGAACTGGGCGTTGACCGAATACATGAACCAGGGTTGGCTGCGGCTGTGCCGCCTGGGGCCGCAGGGAGTATGGCGCACGCTGTACGCCACGGTGCGAAGCGAAGATACCGATGCGTCGTACATCGACGAATTCCTGACCATCACGCGTGACGTCTGCTTCAAGACGCTGTCGGGAATCAAGTCAGCAAAATAAAGGGGCGGGGGCGGGAGCGGGGGAAAGGGCCCCCACGCTGCGCGTGCTTAATCTTCGTCGCTGTCGCCCACGATGCGGCGGATCACGTCGTGGGCGAATCCGCGGCTGGCCAGGAAGCGGGCCTGTTTGGCGTATGCCGCGCGGTCTGCGGGCTTGGCGTCGAAACGCTTCTTCCAGACTTCGAGCGCGCGGTCGTATTCGGTGGCGCGCAACTGGTCGCGCAATTCAGCCACCTGGTCGGCATCCACGCCATGCTGGCGCAATTCCTGCACGATGCGGGCCGCGCCCTGGCGCGAGGCGCGCCGGTGCACCAGGCTTTGCGCAAAGCGCTCGGTGGACAGCCAGCCTTCTTTTTCCAGCGCGTCCAGCACCGCGTCGACCTCCGCCGCGTCTTCAGCGTAGGCCGACAGCTTGCGCGCCAGCTCTTCGCGCGCGTGTTCGCGCCGCGACAAATACCCCACCGCACGCATCTTCAGCGATGGCCCCTTGCGGTCGGGCTTGCCGTCGTCGACGCCGGCCTGGTCTTCGGCGCGGGCTGCGCGGCGGCCACGAGGGGCCGCAAGCTGTTCCGAACTACGCTGCCATTGTCCCGGATCGGCGGCGGGCGCTGCCGACTCCTGTTCACGGCGCGCATCGGAACTCCGCCGCAAGCCCTGGGGCTTGGCGACGGTTTCAAACTCGTCATCCAACTTGGCGCGAAGACGGTCGGCTGACGCGGGGGTCGATTTCCAGCTCATGCGCTTCCTGCTTGCTATGCAAAAACGGCAGGCCCGTCGTGGCGCCTGCCGCATATCGCCGGGCCAGAGGCACGGCGCAAACAATGTGCAAGGCGCCTGCAGTGACCTACAGGCAGCCGCAAGATTGCTTATTCGGCGGTGTCTTCCGCCGTCGGGACGAACTCGGCGGCACGGCTGACGATGCCCTGGTTCTCGCGAACGCGGTTCTCGATCTCGATGGCGATTTCCTTGTGCTCTTTCAGGTATTCGCGGACATTGTCCTTGCCCTGGCCGATGCGGTTGCCGTTGTAGCTGTACCACGCGCCGGACTTGTCCACCACGCTGGCGGCCACGCCCAAGTCGATGATTTCGCCTTCGCGCGAGATGCCGGCACCATACATGATGTCGAACTCGGCCTGCTTGAACGGCGGCGCCACCTTGTTCTTCACCACCTTGACGCGGGTTTCGTTGCCGACCACTTCGTCGCCCTTCTTGATGGAACCGATGCGGCGGATGTCCAGGCGCACGGAGGCGTAGAACTTCAGCGCGTTGCCGCCGGTAGTGGTTTCGGGGTTGCCGAACATCACGCCGATCTTCATGCGGATCTGGTTGATGAAGATGACCATGCAGTTGGTGCGCTTGATCGTGGCGGTCAGCTTGCGCAGCGCCTGGCTCATCAGGCGGGCCTGCAGGCCGGGCAGCGAATCACCCATTTCACCTTCGATTTCAGCCTTGGGCACCAGGGCGGCCACGGAGTCGATGACGATCAGGTCGACCGAGCCCGAACGCACCAGCGCGTCGGTGATTTCCAGCGCCTGTTCGCCGGTGTCCGGCTGCGAGATCAGCAGGTCGGTCAGGTTGACGCCCAGCTTGTTGGCGTACTGCACGTCCAGCGCGTGTTCCGCGTCGACAAAGGCGCAGGTGCCGCCGATCTTCTGCATTTCAGCGATGACCTGCAACGTAAGCGTGGTCTTGCCCGACGATTCCGGACCGTAGATTTCGACCACGCGGCCGCGCGGCAAGCCGCCGACGCCCAGCGCGATATCCAGCCCCAGCGAACCCGTGGAGACGACCTGGATATCGTGCGAGACCTCGTTGTCGCCGTAGCGCATGATCGAGCCCTTGCCGAACTGCTTTTCGATCTGCGAGAGCGCGGCGGCAAGCGCCTTGGCCTTTTCCGATGCGGCGGCCTTGGTGGTTTTGTCGTCCATGTAAAGTCCTGTCTGTAACGTATCTGGTGTCGAAGGGTGCCGGAGAAGTCGCCGGTCAGGCTGTGGGTCTGGCTGGGTTTGGCTGGGTTTGGCTAGGTCTGGCTGGGTTTGGCTAATGCGTCAGGCTATGCGTCAGTTGCGCTCAAGGTTGCTTCGCGCTTTTGATTCATGTGCAGATTATGGCATCGGATTGTACTGTACAAAAAACCAGTGTGCCACAGTTTTGCACGTATACCCTGAGTGGGCAAGCCCACCGCCGTATGACAGAATCGAAGAAGAACCCGGCGTTTCGTCCCTTTTCCGCCGCCGGGCCGCCCACAAGGCGGATAGCCTCCCATAGAGGGGCAGCAAGCGCGCAAAGCGCTGGCGGCACAGGGACCCCTTCATTAGCAGCCCATGCGTATCCTGATCGCCGAAGACGACAGCATTCTGGCCGACGGCCTGTCCCGGTCCTTGCGCCACAACGGCTATGCCGTGGACGCCGTGCGCGACGGGCTGGCCGCCGATTCGGCGCTGGCGGCCCAGGCCTTCGACCTGCTCATCCTGGACCTTGGCCTGCCGCAGCTGGCCGGCCTGGAAGTGCTGCGCCGCCTGCGCGCCCGCAATTCCGCCCTGCCCGTCCTGATCCTGACCGCCGCCGACAGCATCGAGCAGCGCGTCAAGGGCCTGGACCTGGGCGCCGACGACTACATGGCCAAACCCTTCGCGCTGTCCGAGCTGGAAGCGCGCGTGCGGGCATTGACCCGCCGCGGCGCCGGCGGCGGCGCCACGATGATCAAGCACGGCCGGCTGCTGTTCGACCAGACCGGCCGCGTCGCCATCGTGGACGACCAGACGCTGGACCTGTCCGCGCGCGAGGTCAGCCTCCTGGAGATCCTGCTGACCCGCAGCGGCCGCATGGTCAGCAAGACGCAACTGGTGGACCACCTGTGCGAATGGGGCGAGGAAGTCAGCACCAACGCCATCGAGGTCTATGTGCACCGGCTGCGCAAGAAGCTTGAGCCCAGCGGCGTGAAGATCGTGACGGTGCGCGGCCTGGGCTACTGTCTGGAGCGGGACCAGGGTGCCGCGTATCTCGCCAGCTGAGCCTGCGCGGCCCGAACCGCTGAATCAGGAAGCGCTGGATATCATGCAAGCCGGGTCCAAGGGCCCCAGCTTCGCGCCGCCCCAGCGGTCCCTGCTGGGCGAGATCCTGGACTGGATGCTGGCGCCGCTGTTCCTGCTGTGGCCCATGAGCGTGGCGATCACCTACGTCGTCGCGCAGAACATCGCCAACGTGCCGTACGACCGGGCGCTGGCCAACAACCTCCATGTGCTGACGCGCCAGGTCCACGCGCAGGACGGCCGCGCCGTGCTGAAGATGACCGACCCGGCGCGCGACGTGCTGCGCGCCGACGAGACCGACAGCGTGTTCTGGCTGGCGCTGGGCAGCCGCGGCGAATACCTGGGCGGCGATCGCGCCCTGCCGCTGCCTGCCACGGTGGGCCAACCGCGGCCCGGCGAGGTCCAGTACGAAGACGACACCATGCGCGGCTTCGGCATCCGGCTGGCGTTCACCTGGGTCGATCTGAATCTGCCCAACACCCAACCGGCGCTGCTGATCGTGGCCGAAACCGTGGAAAAGCGCACGCAACTGGCCAACGACATCATCAAGGGCGTGATCATTCCGCAGTTCGTGGTGCTGCCGATCGCCGTGCTGCTGGTCTGGTTCGGGCTGTCGCGTGGCGTGGCGCCGTTGAACGCCTTGCAGCAACGCCTGCGCGCCCGGCGTCCCGACGACCTCTCGCCCATCGACGAGCGCGCGGCGCCCTCCGAGATCGCCCCGCTGGTGGCGGCGATGAACGACCTGCTGGACCGCCTGTCCGCCAACGTCCAGGCGCAACGCCGCTTCGTGGCGGATGCCGCGCATCAGCTGAAGACGCCGCTGGCGGGACTGCGCACGCAGGCCGAGCTGGCATTGCGCGACGCCAGCCCCGAGGAAATGCAGTCCAGCCTGCGCCAGCTGGTGACCGGCTCGGAACGCGCCACCCGGCTGGTCAATCAATTGCTGTTGCTGGCCCGTGCCGAAAACCCCAGCGCCATCGGCCTGACGCGCACCGACCTGAACGCCATCGCCTACGAACAGGCCATGCATTGGGTGCCGCACGCCCTGTCGCTCAGTACCGACCTGGGCTTCGAAGGGTCGGACGACCCCGTAGAAATCAGCGGCAACCCCTTGCTGCTGGCGGAACTGCTGAACAACCTGGTGGACAACGCGCTGCGCTACACGCCGCGCGGCGGCCACATCACGGTGCGCGTGCAGCGCGTGGGCGACGAAGCGGTGCTGGAAGTCGAGGATTCCGGCCCGGGCATCCCGCCTGAAGAGCGCGAACGCGTGTTCGACCGCTTCTACCGCGTGTTGGGCACCGCGTCCGACGGCAGCGGGCTGGGCCTGGCGATCGTGCGGGAGATCGCCCAGAAGCACCAGGCCACGGTGCGGGTGAGCGACCACCCCAACATGCATTCGGACCTGCCTGGCACCCGCATCCGCGTGGTGTTCCCCCTGTACGCCGAACACCCAGATCTGCTTGAGAGCTGAGGGGCGCGGCCATGCCGCGCATGCCTAGGACTATCCCTAGCCCCGCACGCAAAGCTTACACAATGTTTCAATTTTAAGATTCGGGTAAGGGTTACGTCAGAACCTCGTCAGCCTCGCGCCTCAATGTTGCGTATAGCTCGATGTCGGCTCGCCGGCGGAGGGTCAAGCACGGCGGAGAACCGCCGGCCAAAAACGAGGAGACATCATGAGCACAACAACCATGGCAGGCCGCGGTCCCTCCGCGGAACCGCGCCCGATGACCAAGGATGAACGCCGCGTCATCTTCGCGTCGTCCCTGGGCACGGTTTTCGAGTGGTACGACTTTTATCTCTACGGCTCGCTTGCAGCCATCATCGCGCAGCACTTTTTCTCGGGCGTGAACCCCACCGCGGGCTTCATTTTCGCGCTGCTGGCGTTTGCCGCGGGCTTCGCCGTGCGGCCGTTCGGCGCACTGGTGTTCGGCCGCCTGGGCGATCTGGTCGGACGCAAATACACCTTCCTGGTCACCATCGTGATCATGGGCCTGTCGACATTCCTCGTGGGCGTGCTGCCCAGCTACGCCAGCATCGGTCTGGCCGCGCCGGCCATCCTGATCGTGCTGCGCCTGCTGCAAGGCCTGGCCCTGGGCGGTGAATACGGTGGCGCTGCGACCTACGTCGCCGAACACGCCCCGCATGGCCGCCGCGGCTTCTACACGTCGTGGATCCAGACCACCGCAACGCTGGGCCTGTTCCTGTCGCTGCTGGTCATCCTGGGCATCCGCACGGTCATGGGCGAAGACGACTTCAAAGCCTGGGGCTGGCGCATTCCGTTCCTGATCTCGGTCGTGCTGCTGGGCATCTCGGTATGGATCCGCCTGCAACTGAGCGAATCGCCCACCTTCAAGCGCATGAAGGAAGAAGGCAAGGGTTCGAAGGCGCCGATCGCTGAATCGTTCGGCCAGTGGAAGAACCTGAAAGTCGTGATCCTGGCGCTGCTGGGCCTGACCGCCGGCCAGGCCGTGGTCTGGTACACGGGCCAGTTCTACGCCTTGTTCTTCCTGACGCAGACGCTGAAGGTCGACGCCAACACCGCCAACATCATGATCGCGATCGCGCTCCTGATCGGCACCCCCTTCTTCGTGGTCTTCGGCGCGCTGTCCGACAAGATCGGCCGCAAGCCCATCATCATGGCGGGCTGCCTGATCGCGGCTGCGACCTACTTCCCGATCTTCCAGGGCATCACCCACTTCGCCAACCCGGCGCTGGAAAAGGCCCAGGCCACGGCCCCGGTCACGGTGATCGCCGACCCGAGCACTTGCTCGTTCCAGTTCAACCCGGTGGGCACGTCCGCGTTCACCAGTTCTTGCGACGTCGTGAAATCCTTCATGGCCCGCAACTCGGTGAACTACAAGAACGAAACCGCGCCGGCTGGCTCGGTGGCCAAGGTCAAGATCGGCAACGACGAGTTCGCCTCGTTCGACGGCAAGTCCATGGCTCCCGCCGACTTCAAGGCCAAGGCTGCGGAACTGGACAAGGCACTGACCACCGCGATCCGCAGCCACGGCTACCCCGCCAAGGCTGACCCGGCGCAAAGCAACAACGTCATGGTCGTGGTGCTGCTGGCGATCCTGGTGCTGTATGTGACCATGGTCTACGGCCCCATCGCCGCGATGCTGGTGGAAATGTTCCCGACGCGCATTCGCTACACCTCGATGAGCTTGCCGTACCACATCGGTAACGGCTGGTTCGGCGGCTTCCTGCCCCCGGTCGCCTTCGCCGTGGTGGCTGCCACGGGCAACATCTACGACGGCCTGTGGTACCCGATCATCATCGCAGTCATGACCCTGGTCATCGGCACGCTGTTCGTGCGCGAATCCAAGGACAACGACATCAACGCCTAATCGACCATCCCCCGCCGGGTGGGACTGCTGCGCCTGCCCGGCCTTTAAAAGCTCCTTACGGAGCTTTTTTTTTGTGCCC
>NZ_DBHKZA010000018.1:51666-87327 GCF_057314935.1 Achromobacter sp. | reverse complement strand
CGGAATGGGGAACGACCCATATATCTCCATGCGGCGCATAGACACATCAAGGCAGGTGTTGCACGGGCGCCCGATGCGCGCATTTTGCGGCGATTCCTTTGCGAAAGACGCTGCAGTCCCGGCGCCGGAATTTATCTGATATGGTCCGGATAGATTCCACACCACCCAAACCATGCATAACTTCCTGAAGGCGACACTCTTGATCCCGGGCCTGCTGTTGGCCGCCTGCGCGGTCAAGCCGCCGCCGGAAAAAGCGGCGCAGCCGCGCATTGATGAACTGCCGATGTATGGCGGCATGGATCGGGCGGCCGCCGCCGAACTGCAGGCCAGCGACAAGAAACTCATTGTCGATGCCACCCAGGCATTCGGTTCTGCCGACAAGGCTTCCAAAGCCTGGGTCTCGCAGGGTTATCGTTTCTACCAGGCGGATCAACTTGGCATGGCCATGCGCCGCTTCAATCAGGCGTGGCTGCTGAACCCAGATAATCCCGAGGTATATACGGGATTTGCGGCGGTTCTGCATGATCAGGGCAAGTATTGCCAAGCGATGAGCATGATGGATCAGGCGATCAGCCATGATCCGCCCACTTTCCAGGGAATTTATGCGGACGCCGGGCGCATCGCGGCCCGTTGCGCGGCCGAGGACAAGACCTTGCCGCCCGAGGCCCGGGTGGCGGCAACCGCCCGGTCAGATGCGTGGTACCGCAAAGGCGAAGCCGTCGAGCCGAACAAGGGCTACCTGTATTCGTCGTGGGCAACGGCCTATTACTGGCGGGGGCAATACGACCAGGCTTGGGAGATGGTCGTCAAGGCGCGCGCCGCCGGCGGTTCGCCCGGGCCGAAGTTCATGGACATGTTGCGCGCAAAAATGCCGGAACCCCGGGCGTAGTCCTTGCGTGGCGTCAACCACCCGGGTTCAAGCCCCGCATTTGCGATATTCTGCTGACCATCATGATGAAAGCTCTGTGGTTGGCGTTGGGCTGCGTGATGTTGGCATTGGGCGTCATCGGCGCGTTTTTGCCGGTCATGCCGACGACGATTTTCCTGATCCTTGCCGTGGGCTGCTTTTCGCGGTCCTCTCCGCGGCTGGAAAAGTGGCTGCTGGACAGTCCTACCTATGGACCGGCGTTGCGCACCTGGCGCGAACAGGGCGCAGTGTCGCGCAAGGGCAAGACCTATGCCTGCCTGGGCATGGCCGCCGGTTACGCGCTGTTCTGGTGGAGCGCGCATCCGTCCTGGCCGCTGGCCGTGGGCGTCGGCCTGTTTTTCATCGCCAGCGCGGCGTATGTGCTGAGCCGTCCGGCGCCCAAATCCTGATCCTTGTTTAGCGGGTATTCAGGCGAATGAGACGCGGCTGAAAGACAGGCGCAAGGCGTAACGCGCCGAAACCGTTGCGTCGGAATTCCAGTGCTGGAATCCGTGGCTTCTCTGATGTAATGGGCCGCAGCAAGGCTGTTCAAGTTGCCGCGCGTCGTTCCTGTCGCGCCATCAGCCGGCAAGGATCATTCATGGTGAACAAGCGTCGGGAACTTCTATTTGCCGCAATGTCCGGGGCGGCTTTCGGGTGGGTGAGTCCATCGTCGGCCGTGGCGGCCGGTCAATCCGCCGCCCAGGAAACGCTGGACCTTTGGCCGGGCAACCGGCCCCCTCAAGGCCGCGGGCCCGATGGGCCGGAGAAGGTCAGCGCCAAGGGGTCGGTGACACAGGTGTCCCGGCCGCGCCTGATCGTCTATCGGCCGGCCCAACCCAACGGCAGCGCCGCGCTGGTGATCGCCGGTGGGGGGTATGCGCATATCGAGCGGGGCTCGGAAAGCACGCCGACCTGCCTGTGGCTGCAGGCGCAAGGCGTGACGGCATTTGAACTGGTCTACCGGTTGCCGGGCGAGCATTGGCCGGCCGAAGCGCCGCTGCAGGACGGCCAGCGCGCCATGCGGGTGATTCGTTCGATGGCGGGGCGGTACGGCTTGGATACCGGGCGCATCGGCGTGATCGGGTTTTCGGCGGGCGGGCACTTGGCCGGCTTCACCGCGGCCACGGCGGCAGTCGCGCGGTACGCGCCGGTGGACGCGGCGGACAGCCTGTCGTCCCGGCCCGATTTCGCGGGGCTGATCTATCCGGTGCTGACCTTCATGCCGCCGTTCGACCACACGCATGCGCGCCGGGAAATCGTGGGTGAACACCCGTCTGCCGAGCAGAGCGCGGCGTTTTCAGTGGACCATTTGGTGACGGCGCAAATGCCGCCCGTATTCCTGGCGCAGGCGCAGGACGATCCGATTTCGCCCGTGGACAACAGCCTGCTGATGTTCAGTGCGTTGCGCGCGGTGGGCGTGCCGACCGAGATGCATATCTTTCCTCAAGGTAGGCACGGCTGGGGCATGGGCAAGCCCGGCACGCTGGTGCATGCGTGGCCGGACTTGTTCACCGAATGGGCTGCGTTCAACGGGTTTTTCAAGCCACTCAGTGCGAATGCCGGGGATCGCCCCGCGTCTCAATGACCTTCAGATAAAGCGTCGCGGGTTCCAGGCAGCCTCCCGTCGACAGCTGGCCGACCAGTTGCCGATACAGTTCTTGCCACGGGGTTTGCGAGGGCGGAGCCTGGTAGCCAGGTTCCTGTTTGCGCCTGGCCATTTCCGCATCGTCCACCAAGGCGGTCACGCTGCGTTGATTCAGGTCGACGCGGATCTTGTCGCCGGTGCGCAGCAGTGCCAAGCCGCCGCCGACGGCGGCTTCGGGCGACATATTCAGGATGGACGGGCTGGCCGAGGTGCCGCTTTGCCGGCCGTCGCCCAGGCAGGGCAGGGATTCGATGCCCCGCTTGATCAGGTGCGAGGGCGGCGCCATGTTGACGACCTCGGCGCTGCCCGGGTACCCCACGGTGCCCGCGCCGCGGATGACCAGGATGCAGTGCTCGTCGATGTTCAACGCGGGGTCTTCAATGCGGGCGTGGTAGTCCTCGGGGCCTTCGAACACGATGGCGCGGGCTTCGAAAGCGTTCTCCGACCCAGGCTCGGACAGGTAGGCGCGGCGGAACGCTTCGCCCACGACAGACATCTTGATGATGGCGCTGTCGAAGAAATTGCCCGACAGCACGATGAAGCCTGCGCGATGTTTCAGCGGCGCGGCGCAGCTGTGGATGACGTCCGCGTCGTGGGTCTTGGCGGCTGCGGCGATATCGCCGATGGTCTTGCCGGACACCGTGGGGCAGTCGGCGTGCAGACGTCCGGCGACCAGCAATTCATGCATGACGGCAGGTACGCCGCCCGCCCGGTGAAAGCCTTCGCCGAGGTATTCGCCGGCTGGTACGCAATTGACCAGCAACGGCACGTCTTCGCCCAAACGCTGCCAGTCGTCCAGGCTCAGGTCGATGCCGGCATGACGGGCCATCGCGATGAGATGGGGCGGGCAGTTGGTGGAGGCGCCCAGCGCGGAGGCGACGACGATGGCGTTCTCGAACGCCTCCCGGGTCAGGATGTGGGAAGGACGCAGGTCTTCACGCACCATGTCGCAGATGCGCATGCCGGTGGCGTAGGCCATCTGGGCGCGTTCGCGGTAGGGCGCGGGGATGCTGGCGCAGGTGGGCAGCGACATGCCCAGCGCTTCAGCCAGCGAATTCATCGACAGCGCCGTGCCCATGGTGTTGCAGTGGCCGACGGAGGGCGAGGACGCGGTGGCCAGCGTCATGAAGCCTTCGTAGTCCAGCTTGCCGGCCGCCATCAGGTTGCGCGCATGCCAGATGACCGTGCCGGAACCCACGCGCTGGCCGTCGTGCCAGCCGTCCAGCATGGGGCCGCCCGACAGGACGATGGCGGGCAGGTCGACGGTGGCGGCCGCCATCAGGCAGGCGGGCGTGGTCTTGTCGCAGCCGGTCGTCAGCACCACGCCGTCCAAGGGATAACCGTGCAGGATCTCGACCAGGCCCAGATAGGCCAGGTTGCGGTCCAGCGCGGCCGTGGGCCGCCGGCCTTGCTCGGCCAAGGGATGCACGGGGAACTCCATCGGGATGCCGCCCGCGTCCCGGATGCCCGCCTTGATGCGCTCGGCAAGCGCCAGGTGATGGCGGTTGCAGGGCGCCAGGTCGCTGCCTGTCTGGGCGATGCCGATGATCGGCCGTCCGGATTGCAGCTCTTGCCGCGTCAGGCCGTAATTGAGATAGCGCTCGACGTAGATCGCCGTCATATCGGCGTGCGCGGGGTCGTCGAACCATTTCTGGCTACGCAACTTGCGGGGTGTCTGAGACATGGGGGGCTCGCTTCGCTTCGGTGGCAGGGCGCTAGTTGCGCGCCTTCTGGATCTCGTCATTGAGCTGCTTGATGAGCTCGGGCCCGAGTTCCTGCGTGTACTTGTCCACCACGGGCTGCACCTTCTGCCGCATGCGGGTCACTTCTTCGGGGCTGATCGTATTGATCTTCATGCCGGCGTCTTCAAGCGTCTTCATGGCCTTGGCGGAATCGGCCCGGCTGTCCTGGCGCTCGAAATCGCGCGACGCTGCGGCGGCCTGGCGGATCAGCTTCTGCTCGTCCGGCGACAGGGTGTCCCACCACTTTTTGGAGGCCAGCACCACCCAGGGCGTGTAGACGTGGCGCGAGATCGTCAAATAGGGCTGCACTTCGTAGAACTTGCTGCTCTGGATAGTGGTGATCGGGTTTTCCTGGCCATCGACAGTGCGGGTTTCCAGCGCGGTGAACAGTTCGGAAAACGGCATGGGGACGGCGTTTGCGCCCAGCGTATTGAAGACGCCAAGCGCAATCTGGTTCTGCATGACGCGCAGCTTGATGCCTTGCATGTCTTCGGCGCGGCTGATGGGGCGCTTGGAATTCGTCATGTTGCGAAAGCCGTTCTCCCAATAGACCAGGCCGACCAGGCCTCGGGCTTCCAGCTTCTTCAGCAGGTCCTGGCCCAACTGCCCGTCCAGCACCGCGTCGGCTTCCTTTTCGCTGTTGAACAGGAAGGGCAGGTCGAATACGCCGAATTCCTTGACCATCCCCGCCAGCGGCGCGGTGGAACCGACCATCATTTCCTGGGCGCCGCCGGCCAGCGCGCCTTGCATCTGTTCGTCCGACCCCAGGTTGGCCGAGCCGAAGGTCTTCATCTTGAGCTTTCCGCCGCTGACTTTCTCCAGTTCCTGCGCCAGGAAGCGCGCGGCGCGGCCCTGGACGCTTTCTTCGTTCAGGCCATAGCCAAAGCGGATGAGGCGGGGCTTGACGTCCGCCGCGGCGGCCACGCCGGCGACCGCACAGGACAGCGCGGTCGCCAGCACGAGTAGACGGGTTTTGAATCGGGTGATCATGGTGCTCCTCCTTGGGGTTTCTCTATGCCGTTAGTGCATCCAACGTGCGGGTACGGTGATCAGTTCAGGGAAGATCACCAGCAGGACCAGCAAGGCCGTGTAGGCCACCACGTAGCGCCACACGCCCCTGCAGATGGTTTCCATATTGATGCGGGCCACGCCGCAGACCACGTTGAGCACCGTGCCTACCGGCGGGGTCAACAGCCCCACGCTGCCCACCATCACGAACATGACGCCGAAATAGACGGGGTCGATGCCCGCCTTGGTGACGACGGGCATCAGCACCGGGCCCAGGATCAGGATGGTGGGCGTCAGGTCCATGACCGTGCCCACCAGCGTCAACAGGATCAGCAAGGCGAACATCAGGAGCTTGGGCTGGTCCATCACCGGTTCCAGCAGGGCGATCAGGTCCTGCGGCATGTCGGCCAGCGTGATCATGTAGGACGAGACCATCGCGGCGGCCACCAGGAACATGACGACGGCCGTGGTGCGCGCGGCGTTGACGAACAGCTGGGCCAGGTCGCGCACGCCGATCTCGCGATAGACAAACAGGCTGACCAGCAGGGCATAGACCGCGGCCACCACCGCGGCTTCCGTGGGCGTGAAGATGCCGCCGCGCAAGCCGCCGATGATGATCACAGGCAACATCAGCGCCCACAGCGATTCGCGGAACGCCTTCAGGCGGCTGCGCCACGGCACGCGCGGCGACGGTTTGATGCTGCCGTGCTTGCGCGCCACCCAGGCCCAGACGGCGATCAGCGTCAGGCCCATCATCAGCCCGGGGGCGATGCCCGCGAAGAACAGCTTGGTGATCGACACGTTGGTCGCCACGCCGAAAATGATGAACGAGATCGACGGCGGGATAATGGGCGCGATGATGCCGCCGGCGGCGATCAGCCCCGATGCCTGGCCGGCGTCATAGCCCTTTTCGCGCAGCATGGGGATCAGCAGCGATCCCAGCGCGGCGGCATCAGCAACGGCCGAGCCCGACAGCGAGGCCAGCAGCACGCTGGCGAAGATGGCCACATAGCCCAGGCCGCCCTGGATATGGCCGACGAACGCGTTGGCCAGGTTGACGATGCGGCGCGAAATGCCGCCGGCGTTCATCAGTTCGCCCGCCAGCATGAACAGCGGCACGGCCATCAAGGTGAAGCTGTTGGCGCCTGACAGCATGTTCTGCGCCAGGATCTGGGTATCGAAAAAATCCAGCTGGAACATCATGGCCAGCGCGCTGAGCAGCAAGGCGAACGCAATCGGCATGCCCAGGGCGATCAGGCCCAGCAGTACAAGCAGGAAGACGGTCAGGATCATTGCGAGTGTCCGGGCGGGAGGGGGAGAGGGGCGGCGCCGTGTCTGGCCAGCGGATGCGGGGCGTCAGACCAACGGGTCTTCAGGGCTGGATTCCGCCGGCAAGGGGCCCCCCGTCAGCACCCGGACCAGGTCGATTACCGTCAAGATGCCCATGGCCACCGCCGCGTAGAGCGCCGCCGAGTTGAATACCGCCAGGCGCATGCCCGTGACGGGCAGCACGGTGTCCATGCCGATGACGGTCTGCACCCAGCTGCCTTCTGCCATCAGCCACAGCACCCACAGCACCAGCAGTTGGCAGAACACGTGGGACACGCGGCGCGCCGCGGGCCCGAAGCGCTCCACCAGCATCGTGACGCCGATGTGCTGGTGTTCGCGCAGCGCGATCACCGAGCCCAGGAAGATCATCCAGACGAACGCCAGTCGGGAGACTTCGTCTGATGCATTGATGCCGGAATTGAACAGATAGCGCAGGGCTACGTTGCCGAACAGCAGCACGACCATGACGACCAGACAGGCCACCATCAGCCAGGTCTGCAAGGCGAAACACCAGTCGGCGGCGCGGGCCAAAGGCGTGCCGCCTGGCCGGCCCGAAGGGCGAGCTTGCATTGTTGTCTCCTATCCGTTTCCCGGAATTTTCTGGATTATGCTTTCGGTGATGTTAGCGCTAACATTTTCGGTTTGGCAACCCCCCGTTTTTTGCGTCAGACTACGCGCTTCCGACTCCATCGCGAGGGCCAATGTCCGTCCGTAAACGCCGAAGCACCCGCGCCGGGCGCGTCACCATGCAGGATGTCGCGCGCCGCGTCGGCGTCAGCGCCATTACCGTGTCGCGCGCGCTGCGCACGCCGGACAAGGTGGCGGAAGCGCTGCGCCAGCGCATCGCCCGGGTGTGCCAGGAGCTGGGCTACGTGCCGAATCACGCCGCCAGCGCCCTGGCGTCGGCGCGTTCGCAAACCGTCGTGGCGCTGATTCCGTCGCTGAGCAATGTGGTGTTCGTGGACATCATCACGGGGATCAAGGACGTGCTGGACCGCCACGGTTATCACATGCTGATCGGCGTCACGGGCTACTCGCCCGACGAGGAGGAGGCGCTGTTGCGGAAGTACCTGCAGCATTCGCCGGACGGGTTGATCCTGACAGGCATCGACCACAACCCGGGCGTATGGGACCTGCTGCGGGCGCAACAGATCCCGACGGTGCACACGATCGAAACCCTGCCGGCCGGTGAAGACATGAGCGTGGGCTTTTCGCAATTCGACTCCGGGTACGCGGCGGCCCGTCACCTGCTCGAGCGCGGCCACCGCCGCGTCGGCATCGTCGGCGCGCAACTGGATCCGCGGTCGCTGCGCCGTTGCGAAGGCGCGCGGCAGGCATTGCGGGATGCGGGCTGCCATGACCCGGCGCTTGAAATCATGACGCCCGAAAAATCGTCCATCAGTCTGGGGGCGTCGTTGCTGCAAGACCTGCGCGATCGTCATCCCGAATGCGACGCGGTTTTTTTCTGCAATGACGACCTGGCGCAGGGTGCGGTGTTCCAGTGCGGACGCCTGGGCGTGAGCGTGCCGGGCCAGATGGCCATCATCGGTTTCCATGACCTGGCCGGCACGGCCTGGACGACGCCGCCCTTGTCGACGATCGCCACGCCGCGCTACGAGATCGGCGCGGCGGCCGCAGGCCTGCTGATGCGGCATCTGGCGGGCGACGAGGTCGCCGAGCGCCATGTGGACCTGGGCTTTACGCTGGTGCAGCGCGAAACCAGCTAAGCCCCGCGTTCAAGCGGCGCGGCGCATGGCAAGGAAGACGCCGGCGGCCATGATCAGCGCCATGCCTGCCAGGGCCAGGCTATCGGGCGGACGCTGGAACCAGAAGGTGCTGAACAGCACTGCCAGCAGCAGCTGGAAGTAGTTCAGCGGGGCCAGCGTGGCGGCCGACACGCGTTGGAACGCGGCGATCAGCAAGATCTGCGCCAAGCCGCTGCATGCGCCCAGGGCGATGATCAGCAGCGCGTCGGTCAGGCCCGGCCACGGGTCGGGCAGGAAGAACGGGGCGGGCAGCGCGGTGACGATCAGGCAGATGATCGCCGTGTACGCATATTGCACCGGACCGGCGACCTTGCCCGACAGCTTGCGCGTCAGCACCTGGAAGATGGCGTAGCTGACGGCGGACACCGCCATCAGCACGGTGCCTAGCAGCGGCAAGTCCGAACCGGGCCGCACGATCAGCAGCATGCCCGCAAACCCGGCCGCTACCGCTGCCCACTGCACGGGACGCACGCGCTCGCCCAGCAGCCAGGGCGACAGCGCCACCATGATCAGCGGCGACGTGAAATAGATGGCCGTGGCCTCGGACAGCGGCATCCAGATCAGCGCGGTCATGAAGCACGAGGCCACGGTCGCCAACATGATCCCGCGCAGCACCAGCAACGGTTTTTCCGGCGCATCGCGCAGGCGCATGCCACGGCCCTGCCGGAAAAGCATCACCATCGCCAGGACGATCACCGCCAGATACCGCGTCACATTCAGGAAGGGAGCGGGGTAGCGCTCCAGCATGTGCTTGGATCCGGCGTCGAAGGTGGCGAACGCCACCAGCGCGGCGAAGAACAACAGGATGCCGGCGTTGCGGGAGGAGGAAGACGCGGGCAGGACGGCTGTGGGCGTGGCGGACATGTCAGAAGGCGTCAGGCGCCGGCGTGCCCCATGCCTTGCAGGAACGCGTCCAACGCCGGGCCGATCGCCTGCACCATGTAGCCGCCTTCCTGCACGACGACGGTGGGCACGCCCAGGCTGGCGACGCGCGCGCCGATGTCGCGGTAGGCGCCGATGTCCAGCTTCAGGACGCTGATGGGGTCGTCCTTATACGTGTCGAAACCCAAGGCCAGCACCAGTGCTTCGGGCGCGTAGCCACCCAGCGCCGTCAATGCCGTGTCCAGCGCGGCCAGGAAGGGATCGTTGCCTGAACCGTGCGGCAGTGGCAGGTTCAGGTTATAGCCTTCGCCCTGGCCTTGCCCGCGTTCTTCCGCATAGCCCGTGTAGAACGGGTAATAGGCGCTGGGGTCCGCATGCAGCGACACGGTCATCACATCCGACCGTTGGTAGAAGATGTTCTGGGTGCCGTCGCCGTGGTGCGCGTCCACATCCAGAACCGCCACTTTGGACCAGGTTTGCAGCAAGCGGCTGGCCGCTGCGGCGCTGCTGTTCAGATAGCAGAAACCGCCGGCGCGGTCGCGATGCGCATGATGGCCCGATGGGCGGCACAGGGCGTAGGCCATGCCGCCGGTGCTGGCCACGTGATCGGCGGCGGCCACGGCGCTATGCGTGGAGCGCAGCGCCGAACGCCAGGTCTGGGGGCCGATGGGGCACGACAGGTCGCTCAGGTAGTAGCCCGTCTGCGCCACGATGGACGGTGACGGGCAAGGGCCGCGGCCCGCCTGTTCGATGCGGCCGTTGTAGTACGGCGACAGGTTGGGCAGCACTTCCGGGCCCGGATCCACGCCGGGCGTCTTGAGCGACTGCCAGCGGGCGTACGCGGTTTCCAGGTAGTTAAGGTAGTCGGCGCTGTGGATGCTTTCCAACGGCTTGCGGCCGTAGTCGGCAGGTGCTTCGACCTTAATTCCCCTGGCCGCCAGGGCACCTTGCAGGCTTTCGGCCCGTGACGGCAGGTCGGTGGGCGCGCTCAGGCGGCCCAGCCGCATGAACTGCTGCGGGGTGTGCAGCAATTGCTCTTCCGAAAAAAACGCCTTCATGATGGTCCTCGCTGACGCGTCAAGCCTGCTTGATTTCGATTTCGACGAAAACGAATTCGGTTTCGCTGGGGTTGATGACGTTGTGCTCGACGCCAACGGGCCGATAGTAGGCGACGCCGGTGGTGAGCTGGCTGGTGATCTGGCCGTCGGGTGTGTCCAGCAGCAGCGGGCCGGTGGTTTGCGGCACCACCACGTAGTTCATGCCGTGGCGGTGCCAACCGGTTTCCCCGCCCGGCGGAAAGCGCCATTCGGTGACGGTGACCATGTCGTTGTCGATCTGCACGGTGGGGACGGCGGCGGGGCGTTGCACGTGGGTATCTCCTGGTGTTGTCATCGGGTTCGGGGGATCAGGCCATTGTCGCCTGGGTCGGGTCCCAGTGCTGGCCGGGCACCGCGGCGATCAATTGCCGCGTGTAGGCGTGTTGCGGATTGTCGAAGATCTGCGCGGGCGAGCCGTACTCGACCACTTTTCCGCGGTGCATGACCAGCACGGCATTGCAGATCTGGGCGGCGACGCGCAGATCGTGGGTGATGAATACCAGTGCGATCTTCAGGCGTTGCTGCAGATCATGCAGCAGTTGCAGCACCTGGGCCTGCACGGACACGTCCAGCGCCGATACGGATTCGTCCGCCACCAGCACCTTGGGCTCAAGCGCCAGGGCGCGCGCGATGCCGATGCGCTGCCGCTGGCCGCCGGAGAACTGGTTGGGATAGCGGTCGAACGCCGACGGGTCCAGCCCCACCAGCGACAGCAGTTCGCGCACGCGGGCTTCGGCTTGCGCTCGCGGCACGCCGTTGGCGACGGGGCCGTCGCTGATGATGCGCCCGACGGTATGGCGGGGGTTGAGTGACGCGAACGGGTCCTGGAAGATCATCTGGATGTCGTGGCGCATGGGCCGAAAGCGCGACTCCGACATCGTGGCGATGTCTTGCCCGTTGAAGATCAGCTGGCCGCCGTTGATGCCCACCAGTTTCAGCAGGCATTTGCCGATGGTGGATTTGCCCGACCCGGATTCCCCAACGATGCCGAGCGTCTCGCCGCGCCGCACGGCGAAGCTCACGCCATCCACCGCATGCACTTCGCGCTTGCCGCCAAGCCAGCCATGGCCGATCACGTAGGTCTTCTTCAGGTCCTTGACTTCCAGCACCGGCTTGTCGTCTGCGGTGGCGGCGCGCTCTTCGCCGCGCCGGTGCGGCACGGCCGCGATCAGGCGCTGGGTGTAGGGGTGGCGGGGGCGGTTGAGCACGTCGGCGGCGGGGCCTTGCTCCACCAGCACGCCCTTTTCCATGACGGCGACGCGGTGGGCGATTTCGGCCACCACGCCGAAGTCATGCGTGACGAACATCACGCCCATGCCTTTTTCCTTCTGGATACGGGCAATCAGCGCCAGGATCTGCGCCTGGGTGGTGACGTCCAGGGCGGTGGTCGGCTCGTCGGCGATCAGCAGCGCCGGTTCCAGCGCCAACGCCATCGCGATCATCACGCGTTGCCGCTGGCCGCCGGACAGGCGGAAGGGATAGACGTGATAAAGCGTGGCCGGGTCCGGCAGGCCCACGAAGGCCAGCAGCTCCAGCGTGCGCTGCAAGCGTTCGGCGCCCGGGTAGGCATTGTGCACGCGCATGACTTCGCTGATCTGGTCGCCCACGGTCATCAGCGGGTTCAGGGCCGACAGCGGCTCCTGGAAGATCATCGCCATGTCTTTGCCGCGCATGGCCTGCAGCGTGGCTTCGTCTTGCTGCAGCAGGTCTTTGCCCCGGAACAGGATGCGGCCTTGCTGCGGCGTCAGGTAGTCGGGCAAGAGGCCCATGATGGCGTTGGCGCTCATGGATTTGCCGGAACCGGACTCCCCGACGATGCACAGGATCTCTCCGGCGCGGATGTCGTAGGAAACGTCCTGTACGGCAAAGGGGCGGTCGCCGCCGCGGGGCAGGGCGATGCTCAAGTTCTGGATGGACAACAGGGGTGTGGCTTCGGTCATGTCGGCCTCCTATTCGCCGCGCTTGCGCAGCTGCGGGTTGAGGGCGTCGTTCAAGCCTTCGCCGATCAGGTTGATGGCCAGGACCGTCAGCAGGATCGCCACGCCGGGCCAGACACTCATCCACCACGCTTCGCGGATCATCGTGCGCGCGGCGCCGATCATGAAACCCCAGCTCATCAGGTTGCGGTCGCCCAGCCCCAGGAACGACAGCGACGACTCCGTCAGGATGGCGGTCGCCACCATGAACGACGCCGACACGATGATGGGCGACATGGCGTTGGGCAGGATCTGGGTGCTGACGATGCGCGCCGGCGTCTGGCCAATGACGATGGCCGCCTGCACGAACTCGCGCTGCTTGAGCGTCATGAATTCCGAGCGCACCAGGCGCGCGGCCGGCGGCCACGACACGATGGCGATGGCCCCCATGATGGAATAGACGGACGGGCTCAGGATGGCCACCAGCACCACCGCCATCGCCAGTTGCGGAATGGTCTGGAAGAATTCGGTGAAACGCATCAGCGCATCGTCGACACGGCCGCCGCAGTAGCCCGCGACCGACCCCACCAGGATCCCGAAGAGCAGCGCCACGGCCGTCGACAAGAGGCCCACCATCAGCGACACCCGGGCGCCCCAGACCAGGCCGGCCGTGATGTCGCGGCCCAGCATGTCGGTACCGAAGGGATAGTCGGCGTTGGTGAAGGGCGGGATCAGCGGGTCCGCTACCATCATCCAGGGGGATTCCTCATACAGCAGCGGGGCGGCCAGCGCCACGACGACCACGATCAGCATGATGATCAGGCCGGCCACCGCGCCGTAGTTGCGCATGTACCGTTGGGCGAATGACTTCATGCGGCGGCTCCTTGCTGCGCACCGGCGCCGATGCGGGGATCGATCAGGCGGTACAGCACGTCGGTCAGCAGGTTGAACACCACCACCATGATGGAAGTGACGAGAAAAATGCCCAGCAGCAGCTGGTAGTCGCGTTGCAGCAGGGCATCGAACATCAGGCGGCCGATGCCGGGCCAGGCGAACACGGTTTCGGTCAGCACCGCGCCGCCGGCCATCTGGCCCAGCTGGATGCCGGCGAAGGTGATGACGGGCAGCAGCGCGTTGCGCAGCACGTGGGTACGGATCACGCGGCTGGGGCTGACGCCCTTGGCGCGCGCCGTCTTCACGAAGTCCATCCCGATGACTTCCAGCATGGACGCGCGTGTCAGCCGCACGTAGACGGCCATGAAGAAGCAGCCCAGGGTGATCGTGGGCAGGACCAGGTGCTGGGCGATGTCCGCCGCGCGCGCCAGGCCGGTCAGCCCGGACCCCACGGTTTCCATGCCGAAGGCGGGCAACCAGCCCAGCACGACGGAAAACAGCAGGATGCCCATCAGCGACAGCCAGAACAGCGGCGTGGCGTACAGCAACAGCGCGCCGGTCATGACCGAGCTGTCGATCCAGCGGCGCTTGTTGCGATAGCGGGCCTTGGCGGCGACAACGCCCAGGAACACGCCCAGCACGATCGAGAACACGAAGGCGCAGGACATCAGCAGGAAGGTCGCCGGCAGGCGCTCCACGATCAAGTCGAGCACGGGCACGTGGTTGCGGTAGGAAAAGCCCAGGTCCAGCTGGACCACGCCCTTCAGGTACAGCATCAGTTGCGTCAGGATCGGCTTGTCCAGGCCAAAGGCCACGCGCAACTGGTCCACGTAGGCGGCGTCGCCTGCGCCGGCCTGGCCGGCCAGCACGGCGGCGGGATCGCCGGGCGCCAGGCGGATCAGGAAGAAATTGATGATCACCACGCCCAGCACGACCACCAGGGCCTTGCCGATGCGGGACACAAGAAAAGACAGGAATTTCATGCTCTGGGTCCTCTCTGGACGGGCGCGGGCTGCGTGGGCAACGTCCATCGCGCGGCCGGGCTCTGCCGCCGCGGGGGCTCCGCGGCGGCGTCTTGCTGCGCTTATTTCTCGATGTACACGTCGTCGAACGACTCGTTAAGCCCGATGGCGGTCTTGACCAGGTTCTTCACATTGCCGCGATAGAGGGTGGGGAATTCCATGTCCACCAGGAAACCGTTGGCGACTTCATTGACCAGCGTGGTCTGCAGCTTGGTGTAGAGCTCCTGGCGCTTGGCCGGATCCACTTCAGAGGCCGCGGCCTCCCACTGCTTGTCGGTCTCGGGATTGCTATAGCCCTGCACGTTGGCGAACGGCGAACCCTTGACGATGTTCGACGTGATGTACAGGCGCTGCACGCCCAGCGCGGGGTCGCCGTACTGGTAGGTGAAGGTCGTCGTCATGTCGAAATCCCAGTTGCCCGTCCGGCTGGCCCAGCCGCCCGCGTCCGTCGATTCCAGATTGACCTTGAAGCCCAGCTGCTCCAGCGCCTGCTTGGTGTATTCGCCCAGCCGGTCCCAGGTGGAACCGTAGGGAAAGCTCAGCTGGCGGATCGTATAGTCCTCCGGCTTGATGCCCGATTCCTTGATCAGCGCGCGGGCCTTCTTCATGTCGAACGGCATGGCCGGCATGTTCTTGTCATAGAACATCTCGGTCGTCACGAAGGGGCTGGTCGACACCTTGCCTAGTCCGAAGAAGATGTTGTTGACGACCATGTTGCGGTTCATCGCCGCCATGACGGCCTGGCGAACCTTCAGGTTGTCGAACGGCGGCTTGCGCATGTTGAAGATCAAATAGGCCTGCGGCGAGAACATTTCCCAGCCGGCCGTGGTGTATTCCACCTTGGGCAAGGCGCGCAGGCGCTTGATGTCGACGTTGTCCACGTCGCCGCCGCGCAGCACGTCCACGCTGCCGCGCTCGAACGCCACGGCGCGCGAGGCCGCGTCGGGGATCACGTTGAACACCAGTTCGTCCAGGTACGGCATGCCCGGCTTCCAGTACTCGGGGTTGCGCGTCAGCTTGATGTATTCGCCGCGCTTCCATTCCTTGAACATGAAGGGGCCCGTGCCCACCGGCTTCTGGTTGGCCGGGTTGGTCATGTAGTCGGTGCCGGCGTAGAGGTGCTTGGGCATCATCGGCGCAAAGCCGGGTTCGAACATCAGCATGAAGGCGGGGAAGGGCGTCTTCAGTTTGATGACGACGGTCTTGGCGTCGGGTGCCTGCACCGATTCGACGAACTTGTTCAGGATGACGCGGGCCCGCGCATGTGTCTTGGGCAGCATGTCCGCCAGCGAGAACACGACGTCTTCGGACGTGAACGGCTTGCCGTCATGCCATTTGACGTTGTCTTGCAGGTGGAAGGTGTAGGTCAGGCCGTCGGCCGCCGCTTCCCAGGATTTGGCCAGGCCCGGCTGCGGCTTCAGGTCGGTGGTATAGGTCAGCAGGCTTTCGTAGATCTTGCCCGCGACGAATTGCGTGGGGCCCTGCTGGTTGATGGCCGTGACGATCACGGGCGGTTCCGGCTGAACGATCATGTTCAAGGTGCCGCCCTTGGTCTGGGCCAGGGCTTCTGTGGCGGGCAGCGCGGCCGCAAGGACCAATGCGCCGAGCTTCAAGGAGAACCATTTCTTCGATTTCACTGCGAGCCTCCGGGCTGGAAAGGGACTGACAGGTGACCGCCGTTGCGCGGCGGATGCCGGGCAATAACAAGCAAACCTCGTGCCACCTGCATTTCTCAGGGGTACTACGGGTGAAGCCGCTACAACCATGCTTCATACAGGTGCTGGGTACGGCGGCCGCGCACCAATGCGGCGAAATCGGCGGTGCTAGCGCGCGGCGTTGGCGCGCGCCACCATGGCGTCAAGCAAGACGTTGCAGCCGGCCTCCAGATGCTCGGGCTGCGCGTCTTCGATCTCGTTGTGGCTGACGCCGTCTTTGCAAGGCACGAAGATCATCGCCGTGGGCGCGACCGCGGCCATGTAGACGGCGTCGTGTCCCGCGCCCGTCACGATGTTCATCGCGGGCAGGCCGCGGCTGGCGGCGCCCTGGCGCACCTTGTCCACCAGGTCGGGGTCAAACGGCGTGGGGCGGAAGGTCTGCACGTCCTTCAGATCGACCTGTACGCCGTGCGCCACGGCGATGTCGTCGCAGACGCGGCGCCATTCCTGGTCCATGCGCGTCAGCGTCGCCTCGTCTTCGTGGCGCAGGTCGGTCGTGAAACGGACCTGGCCGGGGATGACGTTGCGCGAGCCCGGATGGGCGTGGATTTCGCCGACCGTGCCGCGCCCTTGCGGCTGGTGCGCGTTCGCGATGTTGATCACGGCCTGCACCAGGAAGCTGGCGGCGAACAGGGCATCGCGGCGGATCGCCATCGGCGTCGGCCCGGCATGCATTTCCATGCCCGTGACCGTGATGTCGTACCAGCGCAGGCCCAATGAACCCGTCACCACGCCGATGACTTTCTCTTCATGCTCCAGGATCGGGCCCTGCTCGATATGCGCTTCGAAGTACGCGTCGACCGGCCGTCCGCCAACAGGATCGGCGCCTGCGTAGCCGATGGCCTGCAGCTCGTCGCGCACGGCGATGCCTTGCGCGTCGCGGGCCGACAGCGCCGTTTCCAGCGGGAACTTGCCGGCGAATACGCCCGATCCCATCATGACGGGCACGAAGCGCGAGCCTTCCTCGTTGGTCCAGATGGCCAATTCGAGCGGCGCTTCGGTGTCGATGCCCGCATCGTTCAACGTGCGCATGACTTCAAGCCCGGCCAGCACGCCGAAACAGCCGTCGAACTTGCCGCCCGTGGGCTGGGTGTCGATGTGGCTGCCGGTCATGACGGGCGCAAGTTCGTTGTTGCGCCCGGCGCGGCGCGCGAAGATGTTGCCCACCTGGTCGACCCGCAGCGTCAGGCCGGCGTCGCGCATCCATCCCGTCACCAGGTCACGGCCCTGACCATCCAGGGCGGTCAGCGCCAGGCGGCAGTTGCCGCCCTTGGGCGTGGCGCCGATCTGCGCCAGATCCATCAGGGATTGCCAAAGCCGCTTGCCGTTGATGGAAAGGGAAGACGATGTCATGGATTGCCTCGAAGGTCGGTGAATGAATCGAAGTCTTCGCGCAGGCGCGCCAGGATGCCCAGCAGGTGCGTGTGCATGGCGTGGCGCGCACGGATCGGATCCCGCGCCACGATGGCGTTCAGGATGCGCTGGTGTTCGGCATGGGCCGCGGCCCAGGCCTGCGTCGTGACGAAATAGTCCTGCATGCGGCTGTACACCGGGCTGGCCTGGCTCAGGTTCCACAAATGGGCCACGGCCGAGGCCAGCGCCGCGTTGCCGCATGCCGCGGCGATGGCGCTGTGGAATTCGCGGTCGTGGCGGCCGGGGGAGTCGGTCAGGGACATGTCCGCATGCGCGTCGCGGATGGCGGCGATCTGCGCGGGCGTCGCCTGGTGCGCGGCAAGCGCGGCGCAATCCGGCTCGATCAGCATGCGGGCTTCGAGCAGGTCGAAGGGGCCGATGTCCTCGCGATCAGCGGTGCCTTGGGGGGAAGGGCCGGCGGGCGAGGGGAAGCCGGCGCCATCGGGGGCGATGGTGACGAATACCCCCGATCCGACGCGGACTTCCACATAGCCCTCGATCTCCAGCGCGATCAAGGCTTCGCGGATCGACGCCCGGCTGACCTGCAGTTGTTCCGCCAATTCCCGTTCCGACGGCAGGCGCGCGCCGCGGGGGAAGTCGCCCGCCCGGATGCGGCCGGCGATCTGGTCGGCGATCATGCGGTACAGACGGGTGGCGGCGACGGCCTGGAACGTGCTCATGACGGATGTTGGCAGATCAAAATGGCCTAGTGGTCAGGCCACAAATATAGGCATGTCGATATTGAAATAGAAGGGAAATATTGAAGATTCAGGGAAAACGATCAGAGGGATTACACGTCTTCCTATCAAGTGGTCAGGCCAGTTAGGCAGATAAATGGGGCCTTCGCCGCTTTACAGTTTCTGCACAATTGGCGAACAAAACCCCCGGCCTTGCCGCATCGCGCAAATCGATAATTCCCCCGCCCAATGTCGGGCAGGCAAGGGAGTCCACCGGATGGTGGCGGGGGAGAAGCGGGTGGGGATGCGTGCAGTGCGGTCGGCCCGGACGGAGTGGTGGTGCATGGCGGCGGGCTTGCTGGTGTTCGCCTTGTTGTGGCTGCCGCTACTGGCCCGCGGGGCGTTGGCGCCGCCGACCGACAACATCGAGCAATTGACCTGGGTGCGCAGCCTGGAATGGGGCTACTACAAGCATCCGCCGTTGCCGACCTGGTTGTTGTGGCCGCTGGTCCGCGTGCTGGGATGGTCGGGATGGACGACTTACGTTGCCGGCGCGCTGTGCACGTTGGGGGCCTTCGCCTTGCTCTGGCGCCTGTTGCGCGAACTGCGCGGACGTGGCTATGCCATGGTCGCGCTGCTCGCCGGCCTGTGCGTCACCTACTACAACGGCCGGCTGTACTTCTATAACCACGAGATCGTGCTGATCCCGTTGGCGGTCGGGTGCGCGGTGGCCTGCTGGAAGGCGTACGCCACGCGTCGCATTGGCTGGTGGATCGCGTTGGGCCTCTGTCTGGGGCTGGGCGCGCTGGCCAAATATCAGATCGTGGTGGCGGGTGTGGCCGTACTGATCTTCTGGCTAAGCCAACGGGCCTGGCGCGATCCGATGCAGGTGTTCGGCCTGCAGGTGGCCGGGTTGACGGCCTTGGCTGTGTTCTCGCCCCATCTGATCTGGCTGGCGGCGAACGATTTCGAATCCTTGGGCTATGCCATGTCGTCGTCGCTCGCGGCCAGCTTGTCCTGGCCAGCCCGTGTGCAGGAGGTGGCGCGTTGGTGGGGAGATCAGATGCTGAACCGGGCCATGCCCGCGTGGGTGCTGCTTGCGGTGTTCTGGATGATGGCGCGGCGCAGGCGGTCCGTGTTGGGCGCCCGCGCCGCCGCGCCGGCCGCCGCGCCATGCGACCCGGGCCGCGCGCTGCTGCTGGCCTTTGGCTTCACGCCGCTGGTCTTCGTCAGCGTGATGACGCTGGCCACCGGTTCCCACATCCAGCTGCATTGGGGAACGCCGTATCTGCTGTTTGCGGTGCCGGCCGTGATGGAACTGCTGCGTGGCCGCGCAGGGTGGCGGCGTGTCAGGCCGCGTGAAGCCCTGGTGGCTTTCATGCTGATCCAGTTGGCGCTGATGGCGCGGATGGAACTGACCTCGCCCTTGGGGGCGGGGCTTGCGCGGCGGGCGGCGGATTGGCGGTATTTCGATTCGCAGGCGCTGGCGCAGACCTTGCACAAGCGGGCAACGCTTGCCTTGGGCGGACCCGTGCGGGTGATATCGGGGCCGCCGGCCGAAGCCGGCGCGTTGGCGTTGCGCTTGCCCGAACAGCCCCTGGTGTTGATTGATGGGCAACCGCGCTTCAGCCCCTGGGTGCCCGCCGGGCTGGCGGGCGCATGCGGCGCGCTGGAACTGAGCCTGAACACCCGCCCCGAGGGCTTCGATCCGGTCGGCGCCGATTTTCCTGGCCTGTACTGGCGGGTGCGACCACCAGTCACGGCCTGCGGCGCGTAAGGCGCAGGCGCTACTGCGGGTCGGCGTCCGGTTCCGGCGTTTGCGTGAATGCGCGCACCAGGCGGGCGATGCCGTCCAGCTCGTCGTGCGCACCCACGACCCATTCCGGCTTTTCGAACGGGCTGTCCGACGGCGTCTTATCCAGGTTGGCTTTCAGGTCGTCCAGCAGCTCCAGCGCCATATCGGTCGCCTGGGGGCTGCTGCGGGTGGAAAGGGCGATGGCAATCGCCAACGCCTGGCGCATGGCCAGCAATCGGCCTTCCAGTTCAGTGCCCATGAGGTGTGTCCTTGTTCTGCATCGTGAATTGACGCATTTTAAGGGCCAGAGCGTCCGCGCATGCGCCGGGCGCGCGGTTTGCGCAAGATCAAGGTGGGCGGGGCGCCGCAGGCGAATAATCCAAGGTATGCAAGCCGCCCTACGCCCACTCGTTTCAGAACCGCCGGCCCCCGCCGCCGCCGATCCCTTTTTCCCGCCCCAGTTGCTGGCAAGACTGGACAAGAACGGGCCTCGATACACCTCTTATCCCACGGCTGACCGCTATCACGCCGGCTTCGGCAAGCAGGAATATCGGCAGGCGCTGCAGCAGCGACGCGCCACCAGTCCGGATGAGCCCCTGTCGTTGTACGTCCACATTCCGTTCTGCGACTCGGTCTGCTATTACTGCGCCTGTAACAAGGTGGTGACGCGCCACCACGAACGCGCCGCGCGCTATCTGGACGCGCTGGCGCAAGACATCGCGTTGCACGTGCGGGAACTCGGCGCGGGCGTCCCGGTGTCGCAATTGCACTTTGGCGGCGGCACCCCGACCTTCCTGTCCGACGACGAGCTCACCCGTTTGATGCAAGACCTGCGGGCAGGCTTCCGGTTTGAACCGGACGCCGAAATCTCCATCGAAGTCGACCCGCGCACCGCCACGCCGGCCCGCTTGGCCCATTTGCGTCAGTTGGGCTTCAACCGGCTGAGTTTCGGGGTGCAGGATTTCGACCAAAGGGTGCAGGTGGCCGTGCACCGGGTGCAGTCTTTCGAGGACGTGCGGGCGTTGATGCAAAGCGCCAGAGCTCTGGGCTACGACTCGGTCAATGTCGACTTGATTTACGGGCTGCCTTTGCAGACCACCGAATCGTTCGCGCGCACGATCTCGCAAGTGGTGACGCTGCGGCCCGACCGCATCGCGCTGTACGCCTATGCGCATCTGCCGGAACGCTTCAAGCCGCAGCGCCGCATCAATGAATCCGACTTGCCGGACCGCGCCACGCGTGTCGGCCTGCTCAGCTCGGCCATCGACGGCTTTTTGCAGCAGGGCTACACGTACATCGGGATGGATCATTTCGCGTTGAACACGGACGCGCTGGCCGTCGCCAAGCAGCGCGGCGAGCTGCACCGGAACTTCCAGGGCTACAGCACGCAGCCCGACCGCGATCTGGTCGCGCTGGGCGTATCGGCCATCGGCCGCATCGGCAACACCTACAGTCAGAACGCCAAAGTACTTGACGAGTACTACGCCGCCATTGAATCCGGCCATTTCGCCGTTGAACGCGGGCTGGCGCTCAATGCAGACGATCTGGTGCGGCGCGAAGTCATCATGGACATCATGTGCCAGGGGCGCGTGGATTTCGCGCGGATCGAGGCGCGCCACGGTTTGCGCTTTGGCGATTACTTCAGCCGCGAATTGCTGCAAATGGCCAATCTGGCTGAATTGGGCTTGGTGAACCTGCGTTCCAGCGAGGTCCAGGTAACCGGCCTGGGCTGGTATTTCGTGCGCGCCGTCGCCATGGCTTTCGATGGTTATCTGCGCAGCGTCACGACCAGCGCCAGCTATTCCCGGATCATCTGACCAAAAGGGGCCACGCGCCTGGCCCCTTGGTCATTCGGCGAACTTCTCACGCAGATACAGCGCCAGCGACAGATCATCGGCCAGTTGCAGCTTGCGCATGGCGCGGCGCTTGTGCGTGCTGACTGTCTTTTTGCTGCGCATGAGCCGGACCGCGATTTGCGTCACCGACAACCCCTGGTTGATATGGCGCAGGATTTCAACCTCGGACGTGGTCAACAGCGCATGCGGGTGGGTGGGTTGAAGAGGGCGGATCTTGCCTTCAATCACCGTCAGGAAGGGATCCTTGCCGTTCTGCACGCCCCGGATCATGTCCGCCAGGAAGGCCATGCCCCACTGCTTGGCCAGGTAGCCATTGGCGCCCGCGCGGAACGCCGCGTATCGCGTTTCGTGGAGGTTGCCGGCCGAAAAGGTGATGATCGCCAAGTTGGGGTGATAGCGGCGCAGTCGCCGCAGATAATTGACGCCGTCCCAGGGCTCCTGGGGAAGATAGAAATCGATCAGGGCCACGTCACAGGGGGCATGGCTCAGTTTTTCCAGTAGGGCGCGGGCCGACGTTTCCCGATGAAGGACCCGGAAGCCCGGCCGGCTTTCCAGGTGCGCGGTGATTCCTGCCGCCACCACGGGATGGTCGTCCAGAACGGCGACCCGGATCGTGGGGGGCGGGCGCGACAGCAGCAGATGCCGGCGTGCGCCAGGGAGGCGATCATCGGCGTCGCCGCCGCCGCGCAAGGGGGCCGGAAAGAATGACGCCAGGGTTACAGGCGTTGAAACAGGTTTCATCGATGCCCCATAGGCCGGTAAGAGGGGACGTCGGCAGCGGTTTCATCCGGCTCAGGGCGAAATCCGACGCACGCGTCGTGGGTTGTCTGAAATTTGCGAAGGCAGATTACGTTTCCGTACGGTTGTTCGGATGGGAAACGCGCCAAAATCAGACTGTTGCACCCTTGGCCTGACAAAGAGCGTACGCATGCCCAAGAAGATTCTGGTTTTAGGTCGTGACGGCCAGTTGGGCTTTGAACTCAGGCGCAGTCTTGCGCCGCTGGGCGACGTGGTCGCGGTGGGCAGGAGCGAATGCGACTTGACCTACCCCCTGCAGCTGGCGCGAGTGGTGCGCCGCGAAAAGCCGGACGTCATCGTCAATGCCGCTGCGCTGACCTCGGTCGAGCGCGCCGAAGAGGACGTGGTGCGGGCCATGCGGATCAACGCCGAAGCGGCGGGCGAGCTTGCGGCCCTGGCCGCCAGCCGGGGGGCGCTCATCGTCCATTACTCCTCCGACTACGTGTTTGACGGCAAAAAGCAGGATCCGTACGTCGAAGCCGACGTGCCGGCGCCGCTGAATGCCTATGGCCGCAGCAAGCTGGCGGGCGAGCGCGCCGTCCAGGCCATGAACCCGGCGCATCTGGTGTTCCGCACGTCGTGGATCTATGGCGTGTTCGGCAACAGCTTCCTGAAATCCATGCTGATGGCGCTGCGCCAGCCCGAGTCGTTGCGCGTCGTCAGCGACCAGCGCGGCGCCCCGACAGGCGCGGCCTTCATCGCCGACGTGACGGCGCTGGCGGTGGCGCGCTACCTGGGCGGAAAAGCGGAGTTCCCGTTCGGGCTGTATCACCTGGCCGCCGCGGGCCAGGCTACCTGGCACGACTATGCCTGCTACGTGGCCGAGCAGGCCCGGATAGCGGGACTGCCCGTCACGCTGGTGCCGGCCGACATCCACCCGGTCCCGTCCAGCCAATATCCGTCCACGGCGCGCAGGCCGCTGAACTCTTGCCTGGATACCCGTTTGCTGACGCAGCGGTTCGGGATTCACGCGCCGCCGTGGCAGGAGGGCGTCCGGCATGCGCTGGCAGCCATGGCGGGCAGCCGTAACCTGGCGTGATCGGGTCGGTTTGTCTCGCTTACGCCACGGAAAGGGCGCAAATGGTGCTACAATCGGCAACGATAAACGCAATTGATCCGTTGATCCCGATTGCGCAACCTTGCTCCGCGCCGCCTCGGGCGCGTACCAACAGGCTTAGAACCATGTTTTTCCCGCTGGCACGAACTACGACCCGGAACTTTCGCCCTATGTCGCGTTAGTTTTTCGTGCGTCGGGTTTCACCGTGTCAGGTCAGCGGTAGGACTCAGCAAGACAACCACTAGAACGCGGCTCTCAGGCCGCGTTTTTCGTTTCCGATTTTCGATTTTCTAGTTCCCAGAACCCCAGGAAGCACTCCCGATGGTACAGATCACATTGCCCGATGGTTCGCAGCGCCAATATCCGGGACCGGTAACGGTTGCCGAAGTGGCGCAATCGATCGGTACGGGCTTGGCCAAGGCCGCCTTGGGCGGCCGCGTGACGGTTGAAGGCGCGGAATCCAAGCTGGTCGACACCAGCTTCCGCATCGAAGGCGATGCGCGCCTGGCGATCGTGACCGCCAAGGACGCCGACGGCCTGGACCTGATCCGCCACTCGACGGCCCACTTGCTGGCCTATGCCGTCAAGTCGCTGTTCCCCGACGCCCAAGTCACCATCGGCCCCGTGATCGACAACGGCTTCTACTACGACTTCTCGTACAAGCGCCCGTTCACCCCTGAAGACCTGGCCGCCATCGAAAAGAAGATGGCCGAACTGGCCAAGAAGGACGAAGTCGTGACGCGCGAAGAATGGTCGCGCGACGACGCCGTCGAATTCTTCAAGGGCATCGGCGAAACGTACAAGGCCGAGATCATCGCGTCGATTCCGTCGAACGAGCCGCTCAGCCTGTACCGCGAAGGCGACTTCGTCGACTTGTGCCGCGGCCCCCACGTGCCGTCCACGGGCAAGCTGAAGGTCTTCAAGCTGATGAAGGTGGCCGGCGCCTACTGGCGCGGCGACAGCAAGAACGAGATGCTCCAGCGCATCTACGGCACCGCCTGGGCGACCAAGGAAGACCAGGAAGCCTACCTGCACATGCTGGAAGAGGCCGAACGCCGCGACCACCGCAAGATCGGCCGCGAACTCGACCTGTTCCACTTCCAGGACGAAGCGCCTGGCCTGATCTTCTGGCACCCCAAGGGCTGGGCCCTGTGGCAGCAGGTCGAGCAATACATGCGCGCCGTGTACAACAACAACGGCTACCAGGAAGTGAAAGCGCCGCAGATCCTGGACCTGTCGCTGTGGAAGAAGACGGGCCACTGGGACAACTATCGTGAAAACATGTTCACGACCGAGTCCGAGAACCGCGTCTACGGCCTGAAGCCGATGAACTGCCCGGGCCACGTGCAGATCTTCAACTCCGGCCTGCATTCCTACCGCGAACTGCCGCTGCGCTATGGCGAATTCGGCCAGTGCCACCGCAACGAACCCTCGGGCTCCTTGCACGGCATGATGCGCGTGCGTGGCTTCACGCAGGACGACGGCCACATTTTCTGTACCGAAGAACAGCTCCAGGACGAGTGCGCCGACTTCACGGCCCTGCTGCAGAAGGTCTATCGCGACTTCGGCTTTACCGAAGTGCTGTATAAGGTCGCCACGCGCCCTGAAAAGCGCATCGGCTCGGACGAAGTCTGGGATACGGCAGAACAGGCGCTGATGGAAAGCCTGCGCCGCACGGGCTGCGAATTCGAGATTTCGCCCGGAGAAGGCGCGTTCTACGGCCCGAAGGTGGAGTACACCCTGAAGGACGCCATCGGCCGTCACTGGCAATGCGGTACGATCCAGGTCGACTTCTCCATGCCTGTGCGCCTGGGCGCCGAGTACGTGGACCAGAACGACCAGCGCCGTCCGCCGGTCATGCTGCACCGTGCCATCCTGGGTTCGCTCGAGCGTTTTATCGGCATGCTGATCGAAAACCATGCCGGCGCGATGCCTCCCTGGCTGGCTCCGGTGCAGGCTGTCGTATGCTGCATTTCCGAACCTTCGGCCGATTATGCGGCTGAAATCACACAAAGCCTGAAAAAACAAGGCTTTAGGGTAGAGTCCGATTTGCGTGGTGAAAAAATCACTCGTAAAATTCGTGAGCACAGCCTGCAAAAGGTGCCGTACATTCTTGTCGTCGGCGACAAGGAGAAGCAAAACGGCACCGTAGCCGTACGCGGTCTGGGCGGACTGGACCTTGGCGCAATCGCATACGACGAGTTCGTCGCGCGCTTGTCCGAGGATGTGTCCACCCGTCGCGACGTCAATCAACCTGATAGCAGTGCTGCTTAACATTTCTAGGAGCTTTCAACATCGCCACTGAAAAAGCCAATCGCATCAACGGTGAAATCCGCGTCCCCGAGGTGCGCCTGATAGGTCTGGAAGGAGAACAGCTGGGCATCGTCAAGATCGCCGACGCGTTCCGTCTTTCCGAGCAAAGCGACGTGGATCTGGTGGAAATCGCGCCGAACGCCGAGCCGCCGGTCTGCCGTTTGATGGACTACGGTAAGTTCAAGTACCAAGAGCAGAAGCGCCAAGCCGAAGCTCGTTCCAAGCAGAAGGTCATTCAGGTCAAGGAAGTCAAATTCCGTCCGGCCACCGACGAGGGCGACTACCAGGTCAAGCTGCGCAACCTGCGCCGCTTCCTCGAAGAGGGCGACAAGGCCAAGGTGACGCTGCGTTTCCGTGGCCGCGAAATGGCTCACCAGGAACTTGGTATGCGGGTGCTTGAACGTGTGCGCGACGATCTGCTGGAACTTGCCCAGGTCGAAGCCATGCCGAAGCTCGAAGGCCGTCAGATGGTCATGGTGCTGGCGCCCAAGAAAAAGGCAGTGCCCGCCGCGGGCAAGCCTGAATCGGCCGCCTGAGTTCCAGCCGCAGCCTTCTCCGGAGGGCTAGGCCGCGCTACTTCCGACCCGCCGTCCGTCCTGTGACCGGCGGGTTCGCTTATTGGGCGGCTCTGCGCTACGATGTGTCATAAAGCCGCCTTCCCACTAGGGAAGGCGGCGTACGTTCGGGGTGTCGCGATGCATGTTTTGTTCGTTTTGGATCCCTTGCCGCTGCTAAAGGCGTACAAGGACAGTTCTGTCGCCATGATGCGTGCCCTGGTGGCGCGCGGACATACGCTCAGCGTAGCCATGCAGGGCGACCTTTACATCGAGGCGGGCATCGTCAAAGCCGTCACCACGCCGATCGCGCTGGTGGCGGACGCCGATCTGCACGGCCATGACTGGTGGACGGAGTCCGCCGCCCAGGATCTGCCTTTGGCAGACTTCGGCGCAGTCGTCATGCGCAAAGACCCGCCTTTCGACATGGAATACGTGTATTCCACGCACCTGCTCGAATATGCCGAGGCGCAAGGCGCCCGCGTGTTCAACAGTGGGGCGGCCATCCGTAACCATCCCGAAAAGCTGGCCATCACCGAGATCAGCGAGTTCACCGCGCCCACGCTGGTGACCCGCAACATGGCCCGGTTGAAGGCATTCCACGACACGCATCACGACGTGATCGTCAAACCGCTGGACGGCATGGGCGGCACGGGCGTATTCCGCCTGCAGCCCAAGGATCCCAACCTGAACGCCATCCTGGAGACGCTGACCGACAACGGCGCGCGCACCATCATGGCCCAGCGTTACATCCCCGACATCGTCAAGGGCGACAAGCGCATCCTCCTGATCGGCGGGCAACCGGTGCCGTACTCGCTGGCGCGCATCCCGCTGGCCGGCGAAACGCGCGGCAATCTGGCCGCCGGCGGCCGCGGTGTCGCCCAGGAATTGTCCGCGCGCGACCGCGAAATCGCCGAAGCCGTGGCCCCGAAGCTTGCCGCCCGCGGCCTGCTGCTGGTTGGCCTGGACGTCATTGGCGATTACGTCACCGAAGTCAACGTCACCAGCCCCACCTGTTTCGTAGAGATTGCCGAACAGACCGGTTTCGATGTCGCAGGCATGTTCGTCCAGGCGCTTGAAAAAGCCGTGGCGACCACTGCCGTGGCGGCCTGATCTCTCTGGAATCCGTCATGACCACGGGTATTGTTATCGTCGTGCACGCGCCTTTGGGCGCGGCGATGCGCGAATGCGCCAGCCACGTCATGGGCAACCTTGACGGTATGCTGGCCATTCACGATATCCAGCCCGAAGACCGGCCGGATGACCTGGCGCCGGATGTCTTGAAAGACATCCTGGGGCAGGATCATGGCGCCGGCGTGCTGGTGCTGACGGACCTGATCGGCGCCACGCCCGCCAATATTTCCAAGCGGGCCGTGGCCGACGCCCAGGCGCAAGGCATTCAATGCTGCGTGCTGGCGGGCCTGAACACTCCCATGCTGCTGCGCGCGTTGACCTATCGCAATCTGCCATTGGCGGAAACCCGTGAGAAGGCCTTGGCCGGCGGGGTGCAGGGTGTCTTGCGTGTAGACTGACGGGCGGGAATTTGCCCTATTATGTCGGCTGATAATTCAAGCCGAAAAGCAGTTGGCGGTTTGACGTTTTGCTGTGATCAACACCGCGGCGTTCATCCGCGGTCATAATATTTCCTATGCCTACTACAGACATCGTCATCAGCAATAAATTGGGTTTGCATGCGCGGGCGGCCGCCAAGCTGACGCAACTTGCCAGCAAGTTCTCAAGCGAGATCTTCATATCGCGTGGCGCGCAGCGTGTGAACGCCAAAAGCATCATGGGCGTCATGATGCTGGCGGCCGGGCTGGGCGTGACGGTCAAGCTGGAGGCTTCGGGCGGCGACGCCGAGCAAGCCCTTTCCGAAATCGAAACTCTGTTCGACAGCAAATTCGGTGAGCAGGAATAGAACCCCCTCTGAAACAGCCGGCCTGAGCGCTGCCCGGGCCGGCTCGTCCGCGACCCTGGACCCTGCATACGACGGATCTGGCGCTGCCAGGCCCGTCGTTTGTCTTTACGGCAAGGGGGTTGCCAAGGGATACGCCATCGGGCGGGCCGTCGTCATGGGCGCCGCCGCGCTGGAAGTGGCGCACTATCGGATATCGCCGGAAGATGTGCCCACGGAAAGCGCGCGCCTGACCGACGCGCTGGCCTCGGCGCAGCACGAACTCCGGCAACTGGCGGACACCTTGCCGGCCGATGCGCCGCGCGAGCTGGGCGCCATGCTGAACGTGCACAGCCTGCTGTTGGGCGATCCGTTGCTGGCCGAGCAGACGCTGGCCCTGATCGCCGAACGCCACTACAACGCCGAATGGGCGTTGACCACGCAAGGCCAGATCCTGGGCCAGCAGTTCGACGCGATGGAGGACGAATACCTGCGCGAGCGCGGGGCGGACGTCCGCCAGGTGATAGAACGCGTGCTGCATGTGCTGGCCGGCACATCCGCCATCCTGCCCGACATGTCGCACATGGGCGGCGACGATGCGCTGGTGGTCGTGGCGCACGACATCTCGCCTGCTGACATGCTGCGCTTGCGCGGCGGCCGCTTCGCGGCCTTCGTCACCGATCTGGGCGGCCCGACCTCGCATACGGCCATCGTGGCGCGCAGCATGGGCGTGCCCGCCGTCGTTGCCATGGGCAACGTGCGCGAGCTGGTCCGTGACGGCGACATGCTGATCATCGATGGCGCCGCGGGCGCCGTCGTCGTCAACCCGTCGGACCGGATTCTTCAAGAATACCGCCGCCGCCAGGCCGTCTACGCCGACGAGCGGGCCGAACTTGGCCTCTTGCGCGACGAGCCCTCGGTCACGCTGGACGGCATCGATGTCGTCCTGCACGCCAATATCGAATTGCCCGAAGAGGCCGCGCTGGCGCTGGCCTCCGGCGCGGACGGCATCGGCTTGTTCCGCAGCGAATTCCTGTTCATGGGGCGTCCGGACCTGCCCGGCGAAGAAGAGCAGTACGAAGCCTATTCGTCGGTCGTGAAGGTCATGGCCGGCCGGCCCGTCACCATCCGCACGCTGGATATCGGGTCGGACAAGACGCTGGATGGCGAGGCCACGGTCGCCACCAATCCCGCGTTGGGCCAGCGGGCGATCCGCTATTGCCTGGCGCGTCCGGAAATGTTCGCGACGCAGCTGCGTGCCATTCTGCGGGCTTCCGCCCATGGTCCGGTACGCCTGCTGATCCCGATGATCGCGCACATGCACGAAGTCGTCGCGACCAAGGCGGCGATCGAATCCGCGCGGCGCGAGCTGGATGCGCGCGGTCAGTCGTATGCGCCCCACATGGAAGTGGGCGCCATGGTCGAGGTGCCCGCCATCGCGATCGCGATCGAGCCCTTCGTCCAGGCGCTGGACTTCCTGTCCATCGGCACCAACGACCTGATCCAATACACCCTGGCGATCGATCGTGGCGACCACGATGTGGCGACGCTTTACGATCCGCTGCATCCCGCCGTGCTGCGCCTGGTGGCCAACACCATCAATGCGGGCGAGCGCGCTGGCAAGCCGGTGGCGGTCTGCGGCGAAATGGCGGGCGATTCGCGCATGACCCGGCTGCTGCTGGGCTTGGGCCTGACCGAGTTCTCGATGCACCCGCAGCAGCTGCTGGACGTGAAGCGCGAGGTGCGCCGGGCGCATTCCAATGCCTTGCGGATCAAGGTGGCCACCGCGCTGAACCGCGCCTTGCCTGTGGATCTGGACGCGCTGGATCCCGCCTGAATTACGCTTCGGCAACGCCAGGTGGTGAAATGAAAAAAAAGCCCGGAACCGCAAGGTCCGGGCTTTTTCTCATCCTTCGGGTGAATCAGCTGTGGTACGCCGATTCCCCGTGGCTCGTGACGTCCAGGCCTTCGCGCTCCTGGTCTTCCGGCACACGCAAACCGCACAGGGCGTTGGCGATCTTGTAGGCAATCCACGCCACCACGCCGGACCAGACGATGGTCAGCAGCACGCCTTCCAGCTGCACCCACAGTTGGTGGGCGATCATGCCGGGCTCGGCCAGGCCGGGGCCACCGAGGATTTGCGCGTTGAACACGCCGGTCAGCAGGGCGCCGACGATACCGCCCACGCCGTGCACGCCGAACACGTCCAGCGCATCATCGGCACGCAAGAGGCGCTTCAGGCCATTGACGCCCCAGACGCAGACGATACCGGCGATCACGCCAATGACCAGTGCACCCACCGGGCCCACCAGGCCGGCGGCGGGGGTGATGCCCACCAGGCCGGCGATCGCGCCGGAGGCGGCGCCCAGCATCGAGGGCTTGCCCTTGACGGCCCATTCCGTGAACAACCAGGCCAGGACGGCGCCAGCGGTCGCGATCATCGTATTGAAGAAGGCCAGGGTGGCGTTCTCGTTGGCGGCCAGGGCCGAACCCGCGTTGAAACCGAACCAGCCCACCCACAGCAGGGCAGCGCCCACGAAGGTCATCGGCAGGTTATGCGGTTGCATGGCTTCGCGGCCATAGCCCACGCGCTTGCCGACCACATAAGCGCCCACCAGGCCGGCCACGCCAGCGTTGATGTGCACCACGGTGCCGCCGGCGAAGTCCAGCGCACCCTTGGCGTTGAGCAGGCCCGGCGCCGTTTCGGACGCGAACCACACCATGTGGGCGATCGGCACATAAGCGAATGTGAACCAGATCACCGTGAACACCAGCACTGCCGAGAAGCGGGCGCGTTCGGCGAAGCTGCCTACGATCAGCGCGCAGGTGATGCCGGCGAACGTGGCCTGGAACGACGCGAACAGCAGCTCGGTCAGGGTGTTCGACATGGCGTACTTGCCGTCAGCCGGTGTGAACATGCCAGAGAAGAAGGCGCGCGACAGGCCGCCGAAGAAGGCGTTGCCCTCGGTGAACGCGAGGGAATAGCCGTAGATGAACCAGAGAACCAGGCCCAGCACGAACGTGCACAGCACTTGCAGCAACACAGAGAGCACGTTCTTGCTGCGTACCAGGCCGCCATAGAACATCGCCAGACCGGGTACGGCCATCATCAATACAAGCAGGGTAGAGACGAGCAACCAGGAGATATCTGCTTTATCCATTTTCAGGCTCCAATGAGTCTTCTTTATTTATTTACAGCGCAGCTTCGCCAGCTTCACCCGTTCGGATACGGATCACCTGTTCCAGGGGGGCGGCGAAGATCTTGCCGTCGCCGATCTTTCCGGTACGGGCGGCTTGTTCGATCGCTTCGATGACCTGATCGACAAGGTGGTCGGGCACCGCGGCTTCAACCCGCAGCTTGGGCAAAAAGTCGACGGCGTATTCGGCGCCGCGATACAGCTCGGTGTGACCCTTCTGGCGACCAAACCCTTTGACTTCGGTAACAGTCAGACCTTGGACGCCGATTCCGGATAGAGCCACCCGCACTTCGTCGAGCTTGAAGGGCTTGATGATGGCGATGATGAGTTTCATGGCATTTCCTCTCATGGTTGCACGTTGGCTTCGACTATCAAGCAAGTTCCATGCCATGTCTGTTGGACCCGGACGAGCGGGCTGCAGGCGCCTGAGTTGTGCCTGTTTGCACCAATGTGGTGCGTCATGCACCGTCCGTCAGCCTCAATGTGGTGCGTAATGCGGGGAATCGCGGCTTGAAACGAAATATGTTTCAAGCTCGTCATTTGTAGCCATTTGATGCTGTGGCTGTTGCGGTTTGTAGTGGGTTTCGAACCGGACGGGCCGCCGCCCCTTCGATCGCTTCGGGCCGCACAGCGTTGCAGGCCGGGCGTGTCGCCCGAATCCGGGGCCGATTCAGCCGTCTGCCAGCTGGGGGCGGGGCATCCGAAAACGGTGATGTCCTTGATACCGGGGTTTACACGGATACGCTTGTTGCCGGGAGGGCACTGAAGAAGAATCAACAACAGCTCATGGCTCATCCAAAAAGGGCCGGGGCGAATCGGGCTGCTGGAGACGTTCCCGGTGTGGCTGCCCGCCCTAATAAGAAGCAAGAACGGAAAGAGGACACCATGAAGATTCAACGCAAGATGATCGGCATTTTGGCGCTGGCTGCATCGGTGGGCGTATTAGCCGGCTGCAACAAGAGCGATGAAAAGGCGGCCCCGCCAGCTGCTTCGACGACGCCTGCGCCGACCGCCACCCCGCCGGCGTCGACACCGCCTGCCACGACACCCGCGCCGACGACGCCAGCACCCGCCGCCACCACGCCGCCGGCCGCCAGCGCCTCCTCGCCTTCCGTGCCTGCGGAGTGCGAAGCGTATCTGGCCAAGGTCAACGCCTGCATGGACAAGCTGGGCAGCAGCAACCCGGCGGCTGCCAGCATCAAGCAGCAGCTCGAATCGGCCAAGTCGCAGTGGGCGGCGATTCCCGACAAGACCCAATTGGCGGCGCAGTGCAAGCAATCGTCTGACCTGTTCGCGCAGTCGGCATCCCAGATGGGTTGCCCGTAACGATGTTGGTAGGGGGTTGCCGCCATGGCAGCCCGGTTTTCTCCTGTGCTTTGATGGGCGGTCACCGCATGCGGCCCGCCCTCTTTTTTTGCCCGATCGTCCTGCAGCGAGGGGCCCGAAGCACTACACTTGAGGCATCAAGAACACCGAGAGGCCGCTATGAACAATCGCACCCAGTGGATGGAAGACATCCAGAAGAACATCTCCGACCTGATCGCCCGCAGCCCCGCTGCCGACGTTGAAAAGAACGTGCGCGCCATGATGGCGCAGGCATTCACCAAGATGGATCTGGTCACGCGCGAAGAGTTCGACGTCCAATCGGATCTGCTGGCGCGCACCCGTGCCCGCGTGGACCAGTTGGCGGCGCAAGTGCAGCAGCTGGAAGAACGTCTTTCGGCGCTGGACAAGTAGGCGCACCCGGCACGGCGCTGACACCACGACGACCGCCTGGAGCGGTCGTTTTCCATTGGGCTCTGCCTTTATTTTGGGGGGGTATCGCATGCGGTGGGCGTTATGGACGGGTGCGTGCCTGCTGGCAGGGTTCTTGGCGTGGTTTGCGATCGCGGCTGGCAGCCGTATCGGTCATTACGCGGATGGCGACGAGATCGTCCCCGTCACGATTCATCATCCGCGCGATGGCAGTACAACGTTTGCCGTACCACCACAGATGCGCGCGTGGTCGGGCAACCAGGCGTTTGTGTTGGACATACCGCTTGACGCGCCCCATACCCAGACGTCGATGCGGTACAGCGCCTACACGGTCGTCAGATCACTGCCCGCAAGCGGGCGCTCCTATGCAGCGCAGCTGCTTGCCGGAGAATTGAGCAACGCGATCGAAGTCGGTCAGGTGGATGGGGTTCGATTTTTCGAGAGATACGTGGCGGGAATGAGTGAAAAATTCTTGTTGTACGTGTTTGCAGATCGGAATGGCAATCCGGTATTGGTCGAGAATTGGGGCAACATCAGTTACGGCTATCGCATCTATCACGCCGTGCCGGGCCGATTCATCGTGGAGGCGAGTTATCCCAAGGCGCTGGGAGACGATTTCGCTGCGATGGATGAAAAGGTGATGCGCATCATTGAGGCGATGATCGTCAGCGGGCCTTGAGCGCGAGCTGTTTTTGTCACCAGTGGGGTTTGGCTTGGGCTGCAATTGCCGATACTGACGGCCTTGTTCCCTTTGGGAGAGCGTCTTGACGCTTGCCGTTCTTGCCAGCCGCGCGCTCAGTGGGCTGCATGCGCACGCCGTCCGGGTTGAAACCCATCTGGGTCCGGGGTTGCCCAGCTTCAATGTCGTCGGATTGCCCGACACCGAGGTGCGCGAAAGCCGTGAGCGCGTACGTGCTGCCATTCTCAACAGCGGCTTCGAGTTTCCACCTGGCCGTATCACGGTGAATCTGTCGCCGGCTGATATTCCCAAGGAATCCGGCCGGTTCGACCTGCCCATCGCGCTGGGGCTGCTGCTGGCCTCTGGCCAGTTGGCCGCGCCCACCGACGGCGGCGGGCCGGATCTGCCGGCGCCTGATCCTTCTCTGGCCGGCCTGGTGCTGGCGGGCGAGCTGTCCTTGACCGGCGCGCTGGTGCCCGTGGCGGCCCCCTTGGTGATTGCGCTGAGCGTGGCGCGTGAGGCACCGGACGCCACCCTGATCCTGCCGGCGGGCAGCGCGGAGCAGGCGGCTTGGGTGCCCGGGCTTGGCGTGCTGTCGGCGCGAAGCCTGGCAGACGTGGCCGCACACGTCACCGGAGCGTGCCGGTTGCCGGATGCGGTGCCGAAGGCGTGGCCGGCGGCGCCGCCTGCGCCATGCCTGTCGGACGTGCGAGGTCAGCCCGGCGCGCGGCGGGCGCTGGAGGTGGCCGCGGCCGGCGGCCATAGCCTGCTGATGATCGGGCCGCCTGGCGCGGGCAAGAGCATGCTGGCGTCCCGCCTGCCGGGCCTGTTGCCGCCGCTGGAACGCAGCCAGGCGCTGGAAGCCGCCGCCGTGGCCGCGCTGGCGGGATTGCCGGAGGCGCTGATGGGCCATCCCCCGTTCCGGTCGCCGCACCATTCCGCGACCGTCGCGGCGCTGGTGGGCGGGGGCAGCCGTCCACGTCCTGGCGAGATCAGCCTGGCGCACCATGGCGTCCTGTTCCTGGATGAGCTCCCCGAGTTCAGCCGGCGCACCCTGGAAGCGCTGCGCGAGCCGCTCGAGACGGGCAGGGTGGTCATCGCCCGCGCCCTGCATGCCGCCCAATTCCCGGCGCGCTTTCAATTGGTCGCCGCCATGAATCCCTGCCCCTGCGGCTGGCGCGGGCATCCGGGGCGCGCCTGCATCTGTACGCCGGATCAGGTGGCGCGTTACGCGGGAAAGATTTCGGGCCCCTTGCTGGACCGCATCGACCTGCACGTGGCGCTGCCCCCATCCGACCCCGAATCCATGGGCGGCCCGCCCGGCGAGGCATCCGGTCCGGTTCAGGGCAGGGTGATGCGTTGCCGGGATCGCCAGCAGGCCCGCCAAGGAAAGCCGAACGCGGCGCTGGCGGGGGCGGAGCTGGACCGGCATTGCGTCATGGATGGCGAGGCGCAGGCGCTGCTGTTCAAGGCCATGCGACGCATGGCGGGGTCGGGGCGGGCCTTGCACCGGACCTTGCGGGTGGCCCGTACCATCGCCGATCTGGACGGGGCCGACGTGCTGGGCGCGGGGCATGTGGCGCAGGCGGTGCAGTACCGGCGGCCAGGGGTATGATGGGGGGCTGAAACTCCTGGCTCGGCGCCAGAGGCGATCGCTTCCCTTTTTTGCTGCGCCGACTCGACAAACACCAGGAAATCACCATATAATCAAAGGCTTTCCCGGATCTGGCGTACCTTTTTGCCAAGA
>NZ_DBHKZA010000018.1:50403-51566 GCF_057314935.1 Achromobacter sp. | reverse complement strand
TACCCCCAAGAAGTGACAACAGGTCTACAAGTTTTGCCGTTGCATCGGTGCTAGCCCTAGGGCTTTTTGCCAGCAACGCCAAGCACCTCGCGTCATGTCAAATCAACTACGAGTTTAAGTTTAGGGAATCATCATGCCCAAGATGAAAACCAAGAAAAGCGCCTCCAAGCGCTTTAAGGTTCGCGGCAGCGGCTCCATCAAGCGCGGTCAGGCGTTCAAGCGCCACATTCTGACCAAGAAGACCACCAAGGCCAAGCGTCAACTGCGTGGCTCGGCAGCGGTTCATGAATCCAACGTGGCCTCCGTCAAGGCCATGATGCCTTTCGCTTGATAAGGGAGATCTAATATGCCTCGCGTCAAACGCGGCGTAACTGCCCGCGCACGTCACAAAAAAGTCATTGCCGCCGCCAAGGGTTACCGTGGCCGCCGCGGTAATGTGTTCCGTATTGCCAAGCAAGCAGTCATGCGCGCTGGCCAATATGCCTACCGCGACCGTCGTAACAAGAAGCGCACGTTCCGTGCTCTGTGGATCACGCGTATCAACGCCGCCGTCCGCGAACATGGCGTCAGCTACAGCGTGTTCATCGCTGGCCTGAAGAAGGCTTCGATCGAACTCGACCGTAAGGTCCTGGCCGATCTGGCCGTGCGCGACAAGGCCGGCTTTGCCGCCATCGTGCAGCAAGCCAAGGCTGCCTTGGCTGCCTGATCGCGCGCTTTAACTCATCGCGCATCGCTGCAAACGGGGCTGTAATAGCCCCGTTTGCGTTTTGAAGGCTGGATTTCATGACTCTATTGGTTGACGACCTGGTCTCCCAGGCGCAAGAACGGTTCGCCGCGGCTACGGATGCCGCCGCGCTTGAGAACGCAAAAGCTCGATTCCTGGGTAAGGAAGGCGCACTGACGGTGCTGCTGAAAGGCCTGGGCAAACTCGATCCCGAGCAAAAGCGCGAAATGGGCGCCCGGATCAATCAGGCCAAGCAACAAGTCGAAGAGCTTCTGACTGCTCGCCGCGCCGCGTTGGCGCAGGCGGAATTGGATGCCCGGCTGGCTTCTGAAACCATTGACGTCACGTTGCCTGGACGCGGTCGCGCGCCGGGCGGCATCCATCCGGTGATCCGGACCTGGGAACGCGTGGAAGCCATCTTCCGTTCCATTGGCTTCGA
>NZ_DBHKZA010000018.1:46223-50303 GCF_057314935.1 Achromobacter sp. | reverse complement strand
AGCGACGCCACGCACTCGCCCATGTTCCACCAGGTGGAAGGGCTCTGGATCGCCGAGGACATCTCGTTTGCCGATCTGAAAGGCGTGTACACCGATTTCCTGCGTTGCTTCTTTGAAAGCGACGATCTCGTCGTGCGCTTCCGTCCGTCGTTCTTCCCGTTCACGGAACCGTCCGCCGAAATCGACATGATGTTCACCTCGGGTCCCAACCGCGGCCGCTGGCTGGAGATCTCCGGCTCGGGCCAGGTGCACCCCGAAGTGGTGCGCAATTTCGGTCTTGATCCCGAGCGCTACATCGGCTTTGCCTTCGGTTCCGGACTTGAGCGCCTGACGATGTTGCGCTATGGCGTCAACGATCTGCGCCAATTCTACGAAGGCGATTTGCGCTTCCTGCGCCAGTTCAACGAATAACAGACGGCTGATCATGCAATTTCCCGAATCCTGGCTGCGTACGCTGGTCAACCCTCCGATCGCAACCGATGAACTCGCGCACCGGCTCACCATGGCCGGCCTGGAAGTCGAAGAGACCGTGCCCGCCGCGCCCGCCTTCACCGGCGTGGTCGTGGGCCATATCGTCGACATCGCGCCGCACCCCGACGCCGACAAGCTGCGCGTCTGCCAAGTGGACGACGGTTCCGGCGAACGCCTGCAGATCGTATGCGGCGCGCCGAATGCGGCCGCCGGCCTGAAAGTGCCGCTGGCCCGCGTGGGCGCGGAACTGCCCGGCGGCATGAAGATCGGCGTGGCCAAGATGCGCGGCGTGCAGTCGTCGGGCATGCTGTGCTCGGCCCGCGAACTGGGCCTGTCGCAAGACCATGCCGGTTTGTTGGAGCTGCCTGCCGACATGGTGCCCGGCCAATCCATCCGCGACGCGCTGGACCTGGACGACACCCTCTTCACCCTCAAGCTCACGCCTAACCGCGCCGATTGCCTGTCGATCCTGGGTGTGGCGCGCGAAGTCGCGGCCTTGACCGGCGCGCCGCTGTCGGTGCCGACCGCTGTCGCCGTGCCCGTCACGCTGGATGAGCGCCTGCCCGTCAAGATTGAAGCCCCCGACCTGTGCGGCCGTTTCGGCGGCCGCGTGATCCGCGGCGTGAATGCCCGCGCGGCAACGCCCGACTGGATGAAGTCGCGTCTGGAACGCGCCGGCCAGCGTTCGTTGTCCGCGCTGGTGGACATCTCCAACTACGTCATGCTGGAACTCGGCCGCCCGTCGCACGTGTTCGATCTGGACAAGATCGGCGGCGACATCAGCGTGCGCTGGGCGCATGAAGGCGAAACGCTTGAACTGCTGAACGGCCAGACCGTCGCGCTGGACCCGGAGGTGGGCGTGGTGGTGGCGGGCGACCAGGTGGAAAGCCTGGCCGGCATCATGGGCGGCGAAGCCACTTCCGTGACGCTGGATACGCAGAATATCTATCTGGAAGCTGCGTTCTGGTGGCCGCAAGCCATTGCGGGCCGCGCGCGCCGCTACAAGTTCAGCTCGGAAGCCAGCCACCGTTTCGAACGTGGCGTGGATTACGCGAGCATCCCCGAGCACCTTGAATTCATCACCCGCCTGATCGTCGATATCTGCGGCGGCCAGGCCGGCCCCATCGACGACCAGATCGTCAATCTGCCGGCCCGTCCGCCGGTGCGCATGCGCCTGGCGCGTTGCCATCGCGTGCTGGGCGTGCCCGTCACGCCAGAGCAGGTCGCCAAGATCTTCGGCAGTTTGGGCCTGGAGTTCACGGTCGAAGGCGATGACTTCATCGTCAGCCCGCCGTCGTACCGTTTCGACCTGGTAATCGAAGAGGACCTGATCGAGGAAGTGGCCCGCATCTACGGTTTCGAGAGCATCCCCGACGTGCCGCCGATGGCGCGCGCCAAGATGTTTTCGCAGCCGGAAGTGCATCGTGGTGCGCATGCGCTGCGCCGACTGGTCGCCGCGCAAGACTACCAGGAAGTCGTGAACTACAGCTTCGTCGAAGCGGATTGGGAACGCGACTACGCCGGTAACGAGACGCCGGTTCGTCTGGTGAACCCGATCGCCAGCCACCTGTCGGTGATGCGTTCCAGCCTGATCGGCAGTTTGGTCGCCAACATCCGCCACAACGCCAACCGCAAGCAGTCGCGCGTGCGCCTGTTTGAATTGGGCCGTGTGTTCATGCGCGACGCGTCCGTAGAAGACGGTCCGGTGCAAGTGGCGGGCGTGAGCCAGCCGATGCGCCTGTCGGGCGCGGCCTGGGGCCCGGCCGTGGAAGAGCAGTGGGGCGTCCCGACGCGCCAGGTGGACTTCTACGACGTGAAGATGGATGTCGAAGCGCTGTTCGGCGCGCGCGGCCGCCGCCTGCGTTTCGAACCCGCTGTGCATCCGGCGCTGCATCCGGGGCGTAGCGCCCGCATCGAACTCGATGGCCGCGCGATCGGCTGGATCGGCGAATTGCACCCGCGTTGGGCGCAGCAAGCCGACCTGGCGCACGCGCCCGTCGTGTTCGAATTGAATGTGGATGCCTTGTCCGAAGGCGAGTTGCCGCAGGTGCGCGAACTGTCGCGCCAACCGGTGGTGGTGCGCGATCTGGCATTGTGGGTCGATGCTCCCGTGTCCACGCAATCGATGCTGGACACCGTGGCCGCGGCCGTGAAGGCGGATGCGCAACTGGCCGTGGTGCAGGATGTGCGCGTGTTTGACGTGTGGCGCGAGAAGGCCCACGGCAGCGAGCCCGTCACCGAGAAAAGCCTTGCTTTCCGTTTCTGGCTACAGGACACTGAAGTCACGCTGGACGAAGCCCGTGTGGCGGATTGCCTGTCCCGCATCAAGGATGCATTGGTCAGTGCTCACGGCGCGCGCCAGCGTGCTTGAACCATGGGGAACAGTATGCTTGCTGCCGAGCCGCGCACTCTGACCAAGGCTGAGCTGGCCGAACTGCTCTTTGAGCGGGTCGGCCTGAACAAGCGCGAAGCCAAGGACATCGTCGACACGTTCTTCGAGGAAATCCGCGATGCGCTGGCTCGCGGAGACTCGGTCAAGCTCTCAGGCTTTGGCAATTTCCAGGTGCGCGACAAACCGCCGCGCCCTGGCCGCAATCCCAAAACCGGCGAGACCATTCCCATCGCCGCACGCCGCGTGGTCACGTTCCACGCGAGTCAGAAACTCAAGAGCGTGGTGGAGCAGGCGACCCCTGCTGCACCCGACGCCGCGGAGTGATACGCTTTGTCGGTAATTGTTATCGGCTTCCAGCGCCCGCGCGGCATAAAATTCGCTTATGACACGTACTGAACCCACCGTTACCTTACCGCCCATTCCCGCCAAGCGTTACTTCACCATCGGTGAAGTCAGCGAGCTGTGTGGCGTCAAGCCCCACGTCTTGCGGTACTGGGAACAGGAATTCACGCAGCTCAAACCCGTGAAGCGCCGCGGCAACCGCCGCTACTATCAGCACCACGAAGTGCTGCTGATCCGCCGCATCCGTTCGCTGCTTTACGAACAAGGCTTCACCATCAGCGGCGCACGCAACCGCTTGGGCGATGCGCGCGACATGCCGCACGATCAAGACGCCGCCGTGCGTTTGTCGGGCGCCGAAATGCAGGCCTTGCGCAACGAGCTCGGCAACGTCTCGACGATGCTGGCCGACGCGTTGGGCATGCCGGAAAACGCCGCTGCCAGCGTCAGCACCAGCAACGCGGGCTCGCCTGCGTAAGCGCTGAATTCCTTGTCGTCCAAGATTGTTTGATTGAACGCAGTACCTGCAACGCGCGTGGCTCTTGAAGCAACGCGCATTGCATCAAGCAGTACGTTGCGCCTCGCGCGCGCCGCTTGCACGAAGCTAGTGCAGGCGACGAACATGAGGCGCAAATTTTTTTGAGTATTCAGCACTTTTTTTGCACCAATGCGTGCAAACTTATTTTTGTTCTGCTATACTCTTTTTCTTTCGGGGCGTAGCGCAGCCTGGTAGCGCACTTGCATGGGGTGCAAGGGGTCGCGAGTTCGAATCCCGCCGTCCCGACCAGCAATACCCTAGGGGGTTAGTGATGAAAATCACTAACCCCCTTTCTCATTTCTCTTTCCCTTTTTCGCGCGGTGTTGGGGTGGAGTATGGG
>NZ_DBHKZA010000018.1:14275-46123 GCF_057314935.1 Achromobacter sp. | reverse complement strand
TACCTGTTTCCCGCAGTTCGCGTACCGCATTGTGTTCGCGGCAGTCGCCGTCAGCTCGTAGGTCTCGTCGTGATGAAGATGGCGTTGCAGGCACTGCGCCGAGCACCGCTCGCAGAGCCGACAGGCGGGCGGAACGGGGCGTCAGATGTGTTATTGCGAAACAGCGATATCTTTGTGAAGGCGAATCATCGATAGTGGTCCCGGGAATATTTTTTCCCTGTACATCTAGGACTTACATTGAAGATTGAAACTGGTATCGTGAAGTGGTTCAACAACGACAAGGGCTACGGCTTTATTTCGCCGGAACTGGGTGGTAAAGACCTCTTCGCGCATTACTCTGAAATTCAGGGTGACGGGCATAAATCTCTTGAAGAGAACCAGCGCGTTTCGTTCGTCGCCGGCCAAGGGCAGAAAGGTCCGCAAGCGACAATGATCAAATTGATTTAACTGCCGAGCTGCTTGCTGTCACGCAAGCAGCTTGAGCAAAGGTTGGTGGGGCCGGATCCTTTGAAACATTGGGTCCGGCCCTTTGGTTTTTGGCGTGCCCGAAGGTCGTAGGCCGCGCTGACCGCGCCAAGGCGCAGGCTGCCGCTGCGTCAGGTGTGGCAACGGGCCATAGCCGGACAATCCGTATTCGCCGGCAGGTTGTTCCGGCCACGCCCGTACTTGTTTTGCATGCCAAATACGCGAAGTGTTGGGTTAAAACTGTTGGGTTAACTTTGGCGCATTCCATCAACATCTTCGAGCAAAGGATTCCCGTGTCGAGCAAACTCCCGGCAAGCCGCTATTTCGCGTTGACCGCAAGTACGCTCCGGCAACGGGGCGACGCGCTATGGCGGTCTACGCCTTGGGCGTTTGCCCTGTTCGTCCTGACGCTGCCTATCGCGCTGCTGTTGCCGCACCTGTCCTTGGTGTATTCGCCGTTCTTCCTGGTTGTTGTCGTGAATGTGCTGGCGTTGACGCGCCTGTCGGTCGCGTGGCTTCGGCAGACCGTGGCGGGCAGCCAGGCGGATGATGCGGATTGGCGCTTGCGCAAACCAGAGTGGAAGGTCGTCGCGTTGCTTGCGCTGCTTGTCGTGATAGGCACGGGTTTGATGTATGCCACCGCTAGAGTGCCGATCCTTATTTATTTCTCATTGGGCGGCAACGCCGACAGCGTGTTCTTCGTGAGCCTCTTCCTGGCGTTGGCGGCGATATGGGCGCCTGTGCTGTATGGCGTCAGCACATTTGCGCCGAGCCTTGCGCGCGTTGCGGTATCTGGCCAATACGATTTCTGGCGGACGCGTCAGGCGCGGCGCGTGCGCGCGTGGCCGATGATGAGCATGCTGTTCCTGCTGGCGGCGTTTCTGGTGATCACGGGCGCCTTGCTGTCCAGGGCCGTGTCTGAAATGTCGGCGGCCGCGATCGCACTTGGCGTGCTGGGCATCCTGCTTTGCATCGGGTTGGTGATGATGGCCACGACGATGTCTGCCGTTGCGTATCGCGAGCAGGCGCCAGGAGTTGCCGGCGCCGGGGATTGATTCTCCAGCAGTTCACGTCGCACGTACCGGGGTTTATTCCCCCAGCAGTTCGCGCAATTCGTCTGCCCTTTGGATGTTCAACTGCATCGGGCAATAGCCGAACATCGGCGAACCCACATAGGACGTCGCTAGGTCGCATTGACCATTGCGATACGCGAGCCAGGCCTTTTGCGTTTGCTCCAGCTTGTTGGCGTCGTCCGCCGATTGCTGCGCCAGGCGCGCGTGCAGTTTGGCGTATAGCGCGTTGATTTCCGACTTGACCGACGCTGACACGGTACTGGAGCAATTCAACACCGAGGTATTGTTGGTGGCGCCGGCTTCAGACAGGCAGCGGTCGTATTGGGCGGCGTAGTCTTTCGCGCCAGCCGCGTGGGTGGCGGTGGCCATCAGCATCAGGGCAAGGGCAGTCAGCGTGCGGATCATGGGCGTCAGCTGTGATGAAGTTGCGCTGGGCGCCAGTTTCCCATGAGCCAGAGGCGTTGTGCGGCGCAGGGGTATATTGGTCGCTTCGCCCTCCCTACGAACGCTTGACGTCATCCGCTATGGCTTCCTTACATCAGATCCGATCCGGCCGGGCCATGTTGGCCATGGAATCCATTGGCGCGGGCGATCCGGTCGTTTTCCTGCATGCGGCCGTTTGTGATCGTCGGATGTGGCGGGCGCAGATGGCCGTCGTTGGCACGACGCATCAAGCCATTGCCTACGACCGTCGCGGATTCGGCGAGACGCGCGCAGAAGCGGAGGACCATTCTGCCGTTGGGGATTTGCTTGCGGTGATGGATGCCGTCGCGCACGACAAGCCGGTGACGCTGGTGGCATGTTCGCAGGGAGGCCGCATCGCGCTGGACACGGCGCTGCAGCATCCTTCCCGGGTCCTTCGCCTGGCGCTGATCGCGCCAACGGTGCCGGGCGCGCCCGAAGCGGCGTACCCGCCCGGCGTGCAGGCCCAAATGACGGCGTTGAAGCAGGCCGAAGCCAGCCGGGACCTGGAACGGGTCAATGCGATGAAGGCCCATCTGTTTCTGGATGGGCCGCTGGAAGCTGAAGGACGGGTCGGGGGCGCAGCCAGGCAGCTGTTCCTGGACATGCATGGCACGGCGCTTCGATCGACGCCGGCGGGGGCAAGCCTGGATGCGCTGGACACGTTCAGCCGGCTTGCAGAAATCACCGTGCCGACGCTGGTGATGTGGGGAAGTTTCGACTTTCCCCACATCCAGGAGCGGTCGCGGCATGTGTCGACGCTGATCAGGGCGGGCGTGGGCCAGGAAGTGCCTGGCGCCGCCCACTTGCCCAGCCTGGATCAGCCCGAAGCGATCTCGCGCCTGCTGGCGGATTTCATTTAGCGCCGCTTGTCTGCGCGCCGCGGCGCGGGCGGCAGCGGATTGCCGACATGGCTGGCCAGCCAGTGTTCGATCTTGTCGTCCCTGCGGGCGGCCCAATCCTTGCCGATTTCCAGCACCAGCATGTTGCGGGTGTCGCCATAGTCCTGGCCCGGTTCCTTCTGGAACATTTCACGCCAGATGTCGGACGCGACCAGATCCGTCGTCAGCAGCACGCCGATGCCCTTGGCGTCGATCCACAAGGGCGCGGCCCGTTCGTCGACGTGTTTCTTCAGGTTTTCAAGCAGCTTCTGGGCGAGCGAGGCGTTGTCTTTCGAAGCCGAAATCAGGACCAGGTATTGCCGGTGGTCGCTGGAGGGCTCGTCGGAGTCGCCAAAAGGGTTTTCCATGGTGCATTCCTTTCGGGTAAGCGTGCATTGGGGCGCCGATGCGTCCTTGGAGGACAGGTTACTCGACGCAGGTGCCGGGCCGGGTGTTTGGGCATGCCGGGGACGGAGCTGTTATGACGAAAGTTCTTTCGATCTGTGCCTGTCGCGCGCGGGCGGAGGCCTTGCATACTGCCGCTTTCCCCTTGGACAAGAGAAGCTTCCATGCGCTACCGATACGTCACCGCAGATGTTTTCACCGCCCAGCCCTATAGCGGCAATCCGTTGGCGGTGGTGCTGGACGCCCAGGGGTTGGAGACCGCGCAGATGCAGCGTATTGCGCGTGAATTCAATTATTCGGAAACCAGCTTCGTGCTGCCGCCGAAAGACCCTGCACATACCGCGTGGGTGCGGATATTCACGCCGGATCGCGAGGTGCCTTTTGCGGGGCACCCGAACGTGGGCACTGCCGTCGTGCTGGCTCGCGAGTGGGCTGCCGCCGGACGCCCGGCGCCCGATTCGTTCATTTTCGAAGAGGCCGCGGGTCTGGTCCGGATCTCGTTGAAGGCGGGCGCCAAGGGCGTGGAGGGCGTGGAACTGCTGGCCCCGCAGCCTTTGTCCCGCGCCAGCGAGGCGCCGGTGGCGGCGGTGGCCAGGGCGCTGAAGCTTGCGCCGTCCGATATCGACACGTCCGAACACGCCCCGCAGGTGGTCTCGGTCGGACTGATCTTTCTGGTCGCGCAGTTGCGCAACCGCGATGCCCTGCGCCGCGCGGCGCCGGATTCCGAGGGCTATGCCGCGCTGCTGCCGCTGGACGGCGCGAAGTCCATCTATGTCTACACGACCGACACCGGCGGGGAGGCCGTGGACGCGCCGACGGATATCCAGGCCCGGATGTTCACCGGACGCATGACGGAGGATCCCGCCACAGGCAGCGCGACGGCGGCGATGACGGCGTTGCGCGCGGCGCTGCGCAGCGACGGGATATTGCGCTTGCGCGTGGGGCAGGGCGTGGACATGGGCCGCGCCAGCCTGTTGCTGGCGCATGCCGAGCCATGCGCCGATGGCGTGTGGGCAGGTGTCGCGGGCCAAGCGGTCATCGTCATGGAAGGAACGCTGCCCGCGCCTGCCGTGGCTTGACCGGCATTGGCCTGGTCTTGCCTGCCGCGCGGCGGCTCGTGTATGCTCCTTCGCATGAACGCGATCCCTTTTGCACCGGCATGCCGGGCAGACAACCGACGAATCACTCGACGTCTACGTTGAGTGGCAAGTCACGTTCAGGCGCCGAGTTTCCGGCGCTTCACCCTGAAGGCCACGATACCCCTCGTGGCCTTTTTGTTTGTGTATTTCCGTACCCGCTCGCGAGGCGTATCGCAAGGCCTTCGTTTCCCTCATCCAAGGAACGAAGCATGACCCAACAAGCCCTTTCCATCCGGCCCTACCATCCCGCCGACGAATCGGCCATCGTCCAGCTATGGCGCGATTGCGGCCTGACGCGGCCGTGGAATGATCCGGTAAAAGACATCGCCCGCAAGCTCACCGTGCAGTCCGACCTGTTTCTGGTGGGCGAGGCGGACGGCGTGATCGTGGGCACGCTGATGGGCGGCTATGACGGCCATCGCGGCTGGATCAATTATCTGGCCGTGTCGCCCGCGCATCAACGGCGCGGCTACGCCACCGTGCTGATGCGCGCTGTGGAGCGCAAGCTGCTGGAGATGGGCTGCCCCAAGATCAATCTGATGATCCGCTCGGGCAACGTCGCGGTGCGGGGCTTTTACGAATCGTTGGGCTTCTCGTGCGACGAGGTGATCAGTCTGGGCAAGCGCTTGATCCCCGATCTTTGAGCGGAACGGATCCGGCACGCGCCAGTGCCGGATCCGTTCTGCGTGCGGCGGCACGCTGCCGGGGGTCAGGCTTAGATCGCGACCGTCAGGTAGACGGCTTCGCGGCCGACGATCGGCATGCGGGTCGGCATGAAGATCGTGCAGTGGTTGCACGGCGAGCGGATTTCTTCGGTGCCGTTCATGGCGATCAGTTCGTCCTTGTCGAAGGTCTCGAAGCCGATGACCGGGCGGGTGAAATGGAAGTCTTCGGACTTCACCATGTGGACTTCCAGCAGCCGGTATCGTTGCGGCGCCGGGGGCGGCGCGGCGTCGGCCGGGGCGTCGATCAGGCCCGTGTGCGCCAGGAACCGCAGCGTGACGTCGGTCGCCAGTTCAGCGGCGGACTTGGCGAAGTGCTGGCCGCATTCCACTACCAGCGCGCCGCCGCTGTCGGACAGCGGATCGCCGTGATGGCCATAGCCCATGACGCCCGTGCCCGGAAACTTGTGCTGCGGCATCACCAGGTGCACGAGCGGTGCGCCCACGGCGGAGGCCAGCGCGGTATTGCGGTCCATCTCGTTGTAGACCCAGAAGGGCTGCACAGGCGCGCGGGTCGAGTGGATGTCCAGCACGAAGTCGGCGGCGTCCAGCACGGGGCGCAGTTCGCGGGCGCGGCGCAGTTCGGGGCTGTCTTCAGCGCCGTCCAGCATGGCGGCCGACCAGATGCGGTTCAGGTTGTGGACGAGCTGGCGGTTTTCATAGGGCTGGTCGATGTCGAAGGCCTCGTAGGCTTCGACGTGGGCGAAGCTGACCGTCAGCGTGCCGATCTTGGGTCGCACGCCAGTGTCCAGCAGATGGGTCGCGGCGACCATTCCACAGATTTCATTGCCATGGGTGATGGCGTTGATCAGCACGTGCGGGCCGGGCACGCCGGACTCGAAGCGGTGCACGTAAGGGATGCCGGTGTTGCCCTCCCGATAGGCCGAGAGGTCGCGGGGCAGGACTTCAAGGGGGGCGGTGTCGGGTTCGAAAGCGGGGTTTTGCATGGGATGGAAGCCTATTCGGGGCGGATGCCGGCGCGGTCGATCAAGTCTTTATACAGCGCCAGCCGTTCGCTCATCATGGTGGTGAACTGTTGAGGGGTCTGGTTTTCGGGCGGCAGGGCGCCGGCCTTCTCCAGGGCTTGCGGCATGCCGTCCTGGCCGGCGACGGTGCGCACCGCGGCAAGCAGGGTCTGGACGATGTCGTCGGGCGTGCCGGCGGGGGCGGCCAGGCCGATCCACGACATGGCGTTGAGCACGGGGTAGCCCAGTTCGGCGAAAGTGGGAACCTCGGGCAACGCGTCCAGGCGTTTGGGGGCGGCCACGGCCAGGGCGCGCATCTTGCCGACCTGGATATGGGGCAGGAACGGTGCCAGATTGTCCAGCGCGAATTGGGCCTGGTTGGACAGCAGCGCGTTGATCAGGGGGGCGCCGCCGCGGTAGGGCACGTGCATGGCTTGGACCTGCAGCGTGTTCTTGAACAGTTCCGCGTTGAGCTGGCCCATGCTGCCGATGCCGGCCGTGGCGTAGTGCAGCTCGTCGGGCCGCGCCTTCAGCAAGGCGACGAATTCGGCCAGGGTCTTGGCGGGCACGTCGATGTTGGTGACCAGCACATTGGGCGTACGCGACAACTGCGAAATCGACGTGAAATCCTTGATCGGGTCGTAGCCCAGGTCGCTGCGCATCAGCGGGTTGGCCAGATGCGAGCTTTGCGACGAGGCGACCAACGTGTAGCCGTCGGGCTTGGCGCGCGCCACGCGCTGGCTGCCGATAGCGCCGCCGGCGCCATCGCGGTTTTCAATGATGACCGTGGTGCCCAGCGCCTTGCCCAGCGCTTCGGCGTAGATGCGGCCGATCAGATCGACGGATCCGCCTGCGGGAAACGGCACGACCAGCGTGATGGGTCGGGAAGGATAGGCGTTGGCCCGTGCGGCCAGGGGCAGGACTGCGGCGCCCAGGCCGGCAAGGACGAGGCTGCGGCGCATCAGGGACGGCGCAGCGGAGTGGTGCTTCATGAAACTCTCTTGTGAAGGCGGTCGGATTGGTCTATTTTGCAATCTGCATTGCAGAGTGAAATATAAGATGCAATGAATATTGTGGAATTTGGGGTTATCACCTAGAGCCACCCCTTGCGGACCCGCTGCCATCATGAATCTGAATCAACGCATCGCCACCTACGCCAAGAAACTGAGCAAGACGGAAAGCCTGCTGGTCGAGGAAATGCAGGCGCGCTACCCGCAAAGCCTGCTGGAATCCGCGACGGCTCTGGCCAAACGGGTGGGCACCAGCGCGTCCACGGTTGTCCGCTTGCTGGCCAAGCTGGGCTACGACAGCTATGCGCAGGCGCAGATGGAGGCGCGCTCGGAAGTGACGGCGCGCCTGGCGTCGCCGGGCGAACGCGCGGACGCGGTCAGCGGCGACAACCCGTCGGCCAGGGCCTGCCTGCACAACGCGCTGCTGCATGACCAGCACAATCTGCAGGAGACGTTTGCGGCGATCGATGTGGGGGCATTCGAATCCGCTGTGCGCCTGCTGACCCAACGCAAGGGGCGCGTGCACGTGCTGGGCTTGCGCCAGGCCGCGCCCTTGGCCAGCCATGTGGCGCTGTACCTGAACCTGTGCCTGCCGTCGGTCAGGCCGATGGGCGGCGCAGGGCCGATGTTCCTGGAAGACCAACTGCTCTGGATCGACGCCAGCGACGTGCTGCTGGCATTTACGTTCAGGCGCTATTCGGTGGCGACGGCGAATGCGGTGAAGGTTTTCCGGCAGCGCGGGGGTAAAGTGGTTTTGATTACGGATGCGGCGTCCGCGCCCGCGGCCGCGTCCGCCCATCACGTCCTGGTCGCGCGCAGTTCCAGCGCATCGCCGTTCGATTCCTATACCGCGGCCTTCTCGGTTTGCAATGCGCTGCTGGCTGCTGTCGCGCAGCGCCGACGCAAAGAGCTGGGTGCGGCATTGGAGCGCGGCGAAGACCTGTGGGAGTCGAAGTGGATCCGGCCGGCGAACGAGGGCGCGGCCAACAAATAGCGGAATTGGCCCGCGGTTTGGGTAAATCAAAAAAATGGCCCATTGGCATTCCAAGGCCTGTTTTCGCCCGTTTTTTCAGGTCTGCAAGATGCGTTTGCACTACCGCGATTAGTGCGTGTTGACCCGTTGAAAGGATCACTTTTCAAGCGCTTTTTTTTTTGGCATATTGCGCCCGGATACAGCGATTTCAGGAGCAATAAGCATGAGCGCGTGGCCGCAGCGCCATATCGATGGCTTTCAAGTGGGATGCGAGATCGTGAGTCTGGATGCCGGCGTGCTGGCTATCGAGGTCACGGTTCGCCGATCAGGCGACGGCGATTTTCAACAGCGCTGGTCATTGCCCAGATTCGTGACGTTCGCGGATGCTGAGGTCGCCAGGCGCCATGCCGAACTGGTCCTCTCCGGGATTGTTTCGGTGGACGAGGCGACGGGCGAGCCGCGTTATGGCATTCTATAAGGGCGCGGGCCGGGGCTATTGCCCTACCAAATGTTGCTGCCCGCGTGTGGAATGCGGCAACAGGTAGGTTTTGTTTCGTTTATCACAACGTGTGCCTTGTGCCGATAAGTTTGGCCGGTACAGTGGTAGTGGAAGACAACAATAAAGGAGAGTTCCATGTTTGATACTTTTCCTGTCCTGCGTCGTGTTGGCCTGGCGGCCGCGACCATCGGTGTGGCAGGCCTGCTGTTCGCGGGCTGCACCACCAACACCCCCAAAAACAGCGCGACGGCATCGGAGAAGCGCGAGTCGATGAATAGCGCGGCCAACGCCACGTTGTCCAAGTTGTACGAGGCTTCGCCGCAATCCAAGGAACTGGTGGCGCGCGCCAGGGGCGTGCTGGTATTTCCTGACGTGCTGAGCGGCAGCTTCATCGTGGGCGCCGAGCATGGCAATGGCGTGCTGCGCGTGGGCGGCGCCAATTCCGGCTACTACAGCACCACGGCGGGTTCGATCGGCTTCCAGGCCGGTGCGCAATCCAAGGCGATGGTGCTGCTGTTCATGACGGACGATGCGCTGAACAAGTTCCGCAACAGCAGCGGCTGGACCATCGGCGCCGACGCTACGGTGGCCGTCGTGAATATCGGCGCGAACGGTCGCATCGACACCAATACGGCGCAACAGCCGATCGTCGGCTTCGTGATGAATAACGGCGGCCTGATGGCGGGCGTGTCGCTGGCTGGCACGAAGATCTCCAAGCTTGACTGGTAAGCGCACCACGCTGAAAAACAAAACGCCGCGGAAGTTTTCCGCGGCGTTTTGCTTTGGGGAACGGCGCTTTAGCCGAGAAGGGTGTCGCCGTTGTTGCGCACGGCGTTTTCGCGTTGCATTTCGGCTTCTTCGATGTCCGGGTCCAGGCCGCGCCAGCGCACGATGCGGCCGCGGTCTTGCTCGGGTTCCCAACCCAGCATGCCGTAGCGCGTGATTTCAGTTTCGCCTGTGTCGAATTCCACTTCAAAGTAGCCCTGACGATCGGGTAGCGTGCCGCCGGGGAACCATTCAGTTTCGGGCATGGTTTGCTCCTTGCTAAGCGATGGGAGGGATGCCGGCGCGCAATCGCGGCCGACGCGTCCATTGTGCGGGCGCGGGCGGCATCCCGCAAGTTTCTGAAAGCGTCGCCCCGTATCAGGCAAGCGGAACGGCGGTGGTGTACAGCACCTGCTTGAGCGCGAAGCTTGAGCGGATGCTGGCGACGCCAGGGATGCGCGTGATGTGTTCGACGATCAGCCGTTCCAGTGCATCCACGTCCGGCACCAGCGCGCGGATCAGGTAGTCGGCATCGCCCGACATCAGGTAGCACTCCATGATTTCCGGCAGCACCGCGATTTCACGTTCAAAGACGTCGAGCGCGGCCTTGCGCTGCTTGTCCAGCGAGATCTGGATGAACACGTTGACTTTCAGCCCCAGTTTGCGCGCGTTCAGCAGCGTGACGCGGCGGTCGATCAGGCCCTCGGTTTCCAGGCGGCGGACCCGGGCCAGGCAGGGCGAGGCCGACAGGTTCACGCGCGCGGCCAGTTCCACGTTGGTCAGGCGCGCGTCGCGCTGAAGTTCGTTCAGAATTCGGATGTCAGTGGCATCCAGGTTGATTTCCGGCATAAGTCACCTAGGTGTTGTCGATCTGCAGTTCGTTTGTGCTGGAGGTGTAGTGTATAGAAGTGAATTCAGGTGAAATATGCCGGGGTTTACCCTATAGACTATTTCTTCCTTTGGTCAATTGGCCAAATCGCAGAATAATCAAGCGGTAGATCGAGCAGTAATGAGTCAGCAAAGCACGTTGCGCAAGTTTTTGCCATTGATCGGGGCGGTCATGGTCTGGGGCGGGAATTGGCCTGTCATGAAGCTGGGCCTGGCGCACATGAGTCCGCTGTGGCTGGCCGCCAGCCGCTTCGGATCGGCGGCGTTGATCAGCGTGCTGGTGCTGGGCGCGATGGGGCGCCTGCGCCTGCCGACGCGCCAGGAATGGCCGTTGGTGGCGGGTGTGGCGCTGCTGCAGATGGGCGCCTTCACGGCGTTGGCGCTGTGGGCCCTGCAGTACGTGGCGCCCGGGCGCGCGTCCGTCATCGCCTACGCCACTTCGATCTGGGTGATCCCGCTGTCGGCGTTGATCCTGAAAGAGCGCCTGTCGGCGGGGCAGTGGCTGGCGACCGCGCTGAGCTATGCGGGCATTGGCGTGATCGTGGCGCCGGCGTTCAGCCCGTGGCAGGCGCATACGGTGATCGGCCTGGTCATGTTGCTGGGCGCCTCGTTCGCGTGGGCCTGCAACATCATCCAGCTGCGCGGCAATCGCCATGTGCGCCTGGGGGCGGACATGATCCCTTGGCAGACCGCCATCGCCACCGTGCCGTTGGTCGCGTTGGCCTGGTTGCGCGATGGCGCGCCGGCCTTCCTGGCGGTGCCGGATGCCTGGCCCATCATCCTCTATACGGGCCCGCTTGCCACCGCGCTGACCTTCATCGTCGTGCTGGGCATGACACAGAAGATGCCGCCCGTGGCCACCTCCATCGCGATGCTGTGCGTGCCGGTGATCGGCTTGATCGTATCGTCGGTGGTGTTCCATGAGCGCATTTCCGGGGACCTGGCGCTCGGCCTGTCGCTGATCGGCGCGAGCGTGGCCGCGTCTGCCGTGGCGTCGCGCTTGAAGCGGCCAATGGTGCTGCGTCCTTCCTAGAACGCTCTAGAATGGCTTCGCGCCGGCGCGGGCCGGGCACGTTCATCTGGATGCGCGGCTGAAATGGATTCGCTTTATGTGCTGGTCGTGGTGGGCGCCATGGCCGCGGGGTTTGTGCAGGGCTTGTCGGGATTCGGGTTCGGGATGGTGGCCATGTCGTTCTGGGCATGGACCATCGATCCCAGGCTGGCGGCCGCGATGGCCGTGTTCGGCTCGTTGACCGGACAGCTGCTGGCCGCATTCACGGTACGGCGCGGTTTCGCGATGACGCATCTGCTGCCTTTCATCGCGGGCGGGCTGCTGGGCATCCCGCTGGGCGTCATGTTGCTGCCGCATCTGGAACCGTTGATATTCAAGGCCTTCATTGGCGCGCTGCTGGGCATCTGGTGCCCAATCATGCTATTTGCGACGCGTCTGCCGAAGATCACCGCCGGCGGCAAAGTGGCCGACGGCGTGGCAGGTGCGATGGGCGGAATCATGGGCGGCATCGGCGGATTCACGGGCGTCATTCCGACCTTGTGGTGCACCTTGCGGGGGTTCGACCGCGACGTGCAGCGCTCGGTGATCCAGAATTTCAATTTGTCCATGCTTGCGGTGACGATGGCGACCTACGTGTTCACAGGCGTGGTCACGCGCGACATGCTGCCGTTGTTCGCCATGATCGTGCCCGCGATGCTGGTGCCCACGTTGCTGGGCGCGCGCCTGTACGTCGGCATCAGCGATCTCGCATTCCGCCGGATCGTGCTGGGCCTGCTGACGTTGTCGGGCATCGCCTTGCTGGCTTCGTCGCTGCCCAAGCTGCTGGCCTAGCGGCTTGGGCTTGGGCCGGCATGCTATCGTTGAGGCATTCAAGAGAGAATCACGCATGGCATTGCATCGTTTCCAGAAGGGCGAATTGGGTCATTGGCTGCGACTTGTCGCCGACAATTCCGAGCCTGATACCGCTCAAGTCGACGTGCCCGACGAAGTCGCGAAGGCGCTGGTGACCTTGCGTTGCGTACAGGCGGGCCCTGATGGCCGCTGGCTGATCACCGAGAAGGGCAAGCTTGCCCTTCGCATGGAAGAACCGGGCGCCATCCACGTGCGCTGACGGGCGAGGATGCCGGCGGCGCTTGCCGGCGGCTCCACGTCCCATTCCGGCCCCAATCAATCATTTCCGCATGGCGGCGTGTTGCGCGCAGACACGCGAATTCCCGCATAGTTTGCGAATGATTTCGCTGTATGTCGCGAGTTCATGCGTATTGACGGCGCAGTACGGGAATCTCCTGAGACGGAATGTTCGATTTGGCATCTTCCGGACGTATCGCGCGTGCTGTGTCGCCAGTAAGATGAACTTGCGTGACGCTTTCAGGTCTATTCATTCATGCGGGATTTTTGCTCCCGCCACGTCACGCGTGGTTCACGCGTTTAGGTAACCGACTGGGAGGTAGCACATGCAGCATCGTGACCAGGAAGTACTGATCGACGTTTCCACAGCGGCCATGGATACCGGCGGATATGGCGTTTTGCTGACGGTAACGGCCGAGGGCGGCACCGAAGTGGATGCCGCATTTTCCCACTTGGGCAACTGCGCTTCCTTGGACGAAGCACGTGATCGCGCGGAAATCTTCGCGCAGAACTGGGTCGAGGAAAATATCTTCCGATAGGGCGCTGCGCCCTGGGCGAAGCAAAGCGGTCAAACCGGTCTGTGCGCGCATGACGCTGCGGAGAATACTCGAAAGTTTGCGACGAAAATTTCGGTTATCGTTGCTGCTCCAAAACCTGGGGCCCTATTCGGGTATGCGTCGTTCCAAGATGACTGCCGCACAGACCAATCATTCTCTCGCGGAGCACATTCGCGCGCTGCGCGAGCATTTCGACGGTGTCATCCTGCCCTTGTGGATGGGGCAGGGCTTCAATGACGCTACCGGTCTGCCCTATGAATCGCTGGACGCCGCGACAGGCGCGCCGCTAGCGCCGCTGCGCTATCGCGCCATGGCGTGCGCGCGCCAGTTGTACGTGTTTGCGCAGGCGCCGGGCGCGGCCTGCGCGCAGCATGCCGACCGCCTGTTCGAATCCTTGCGCCGCGTGTTTCGCGATGAGGCGCACGGCGGATGGCGATACAGCGTGGACGCCAATGCGCGTCCGCTCGATGAAACCCAGGACCTGTACACGCACGCGTTCGTCGTGTTGGCCTGCGCGGCCTATTTTCAGCGCAGCCGCAACGCCGAGGCGCGCAAGCTCATGTTGACCACGGCATCGACGATCGAGGCGCGCTTCAAGACCCGCGACGGGCTGTACCACGCGGCGCTGAGCGCTGACTTGAGCCAGCCGCTGCGCCCGCCCGCGCAGAATCCCATGATGCATCTGACCGAAGCCTATCTGGCCGCGGCCCAGGTGGCTGAGCCAGCGCTGTTCGCGCAGCATTTGCGCGGCCTGGCGCAAGGAATAAGCCAGTTCTTCGTCCATGCGCCTACCCAGTGCATTTCCGAAGCGTTGCAGGGCACGGCGGACAACCGGCTGGAGCCCGGGCACCAGTTCGAATGGCTGTCGCTGGTGCACGGCGCCGCCGAGGTCTTCGATGGACTGGATTTGGCAGAGTCGCTGCCGCGCGCGGTGCAATGGTCCCGCCAGCATGGCGTGGATGTAGGCGGGGCTGGCGTGCTGGCGTCGCTGGATGAATCGGGTGGGGGCATCGACGATACGCGGCGTATCTGGGCGCAGACGGAGTATCTGCGTGTCCTGGCGGTGCTGGGCGATTGGCCTGCGCTGGCCTCAGCGTTGGCCGGTTTCCGCGCCCGATTCCTGCACGACGGGGGCTGGTTCGAGTGCCTGGACGCCAGCGGGACGGTGGTGCGCGCCGACATGCCGTCGACATCCCCCTACCATCTGGCGACCTGTCTGGCGGCCTTGCCGGGCGTTGTTTAATTGCCCCGTTAACAATTATTGTCGTTGTGTTGTCATGAATTGATAGAAAAACATTGGTGAAATCCCTTACAATTTGCTAACACTGTTTGTGGGGAAGCATCAATGAGCGTTATGTGCTTGGCTTGCCAACGCATTAACCCGGGACTGTCAGGCGTTGCGCCGCATTCGCACCTGGGACATCAAGGTTTCACCAATCCGACCCAGAAGGGGCGTGAGGAAAGCCGTGAAGACCATTTCCGCTGCCTGAACTGCGGGGCGAAGTGGTTGCGTGAAACCGATAAGTGGGGCGTGGACCTGGGCTTCAAGCTGGCGCCTTGAGTCGCGTTGCGTTGCCGCATTGAAAGCGGGCCTCTGGAAAGAGGCCCGTTTCATTTTGCAATGTATCGCAAGGGCGACCTGAAACTTCATGCATCCATTCTGGCCGGCCCCGGGCGCCTAGCGCGGGGGTATCGCCGCCGCCACATCCGGATCGGCGCTGGCGGTCTGCAGCAGCCATTGCCGGAAACAGGCCAGCGCGTAGTGGTCACGGCGCTGGGCCGGCGCGCACAGGTGGTAGCCGCGGCGTAGCCGGATGGGCAGGTCGGGAAAGGGCGCGGCCACGCGGCCGGATTGGAGCTCGTCACGCACCAGGCAGCGCTGCAGTACCGCAATCCCCATGTCGGCCATGACGGCACGGACCAGGATCGACACCTGGTCGAATCCATTGGACAGCGTCACCTCGTCGCGCGGCACGCCCGCCGCCGTGAACCATTGCGCCCAATTGTCCTTGCCGTTGGAGTGGTAGAGCAGCGGTTCGCCGAGCAGGCCGTGGGGCGTGCTCCACAGGCCTTGTGCCTGCCTTGCCGCCAGCCTGCCGGGGTGGCAGATCACCACCATTTCCCGCCCGATGACGTAGTCGGCCTGCCAGCCGGGCCACTGCTCGGGCGTGCCGGACAGGATGCTGGCATCGGGTGTGGCGCCCGAAAAGTCCTCGTTGCGGCGGTAGGCTGCGAAACTCAGCTGGATCTCGGGATGGCGGCGGTGGAAATCCGGCAGGTGCGGCACCAGCCAGGCGCTGGCCAGCGTAGGGACGGTGGACAAGGTCAGGCGAAAGCGCCGGTCGTCGGCCCGCAGTTCGGTGCTGAGCGATTCAAGCGCCTGCAAAGGCGCCTGCGCCCCTTCGTAGAGCCGCCGGCCGGTGTCGGTCAGGGTCAGCCCATGCGCGTTCCGGTGCATCAGAGGCTGGCCGAAATGCGCTTCCAGGCGAGAGATGGCGCGGCTGATGGCGCCTTGGGTCACGCACAGTGTCTGTGCGGCTTGGGTGAAGCTGCCCAGGCGCGCTGCCGTGATGAAGGCATGCAGCTCGGACATGGATGGCGAGTGCAGGCGCATTGAGCATGACCTTTGGTAATGAAGGAGTGCAATATAGTCGTTTGAAAGGAGATCGTAAAGTTCGGACACTGGCGGCCGTCTGTGCACACCCATAACGACTTTTCAATTTTCGGAGTAGCCCCATGTCCCGCCGCCTGTTGGGCCGGTCCGCGCGTTTCGCGCTTGCCGGCATGTTCGCCACGCTGTCCTTTGCCGGTTTGGCCCAAGCCGCCGACTATCCGTCCCGTCCCATCAAGCTGGTGGTGCCGTTCGCCGCTGGCGGTTCGACCGACATCGTCGCCCGTCTGGTGGCGGAATACGCCGGCCGCGACCTGAAGCAGACCATCGTGGTCGAAAACAAGGCGGGCGCCGGCGGTTCGATGGGCATGGAGCAGGTGGCCCGGTCCACGCCGGACGGCTACACCATCGGCATGGCGACGATGAGCACGCATGGCTCGAACCCGGCCGTCTACCGCAAGATGAATTACGACCCGGTGAAGGATTTCGTGCCCGTGGCCAACGTGCTGGCCGTGCCCAGCATCTTTGCGATCAATCCGAACCTGCCGGCCAAGAACATGGCGGAATTCGTGGCGTTGGCCAAGAAGGCGCCGGCTGACCGCTACAGCTTCGCGTCGCCGGGCGTGGGGTCGCTGGGCCACGTGAACATCGAGAATTTCATGATGCTGTCCGGCATCAAGCTGCTGCACGTGCCTTACCGCGGCGCGGGGCCGGCCCTGAACGACGTGATGGGCGGCCAGGTGGATGCCATCACCGACAACCTGTCGTCGACCTTGCCGCAAGTGCTGGGCGGCAAGCTGCGTGCGCTGGCCGTGCTGGGCGCGGAGCGCTCGCCGCTGCTGCCCGACGTGCCCACCTATATCGAGTTGGGATACCCCGACATGGGCACGGGCGGCTGGTTCGGCCTGGTGGCGCCGGCAGGCACGCCGCCCGCTGTGGTCGATCGCTTGAACCAGGCGGTGCGCGCTGCCATGAACGACCCCGAGTTCCGCAAGAAGGCCGAGGATGTGGGTGGTACGCTGATGCCGACGACCCCGCAAGAGTTCCAGGTCCAGATCGAACAGGCCCTGGCCCGATACGCCAAGGTGGCCAAGGCCGCCAACATTCAGGCTGACTGACGATGACATACGCCGATTTCAACGCGGTTTCCGTGCAGGAACCCCAAGGGCCGGCTTTGCCGCTGGTCTGTGATTCGCCCCATAGCGGCGAACGCTATCCGGAAGACTTCGGCGCCGCCGCGACGCGTTCGCAGCTGCGCCAGGGCGAAGACACGCACGTGGACGCGTTGTGGTCGGCGGCGCCCGCGTTGGGAGCTACGCTGATCGCGGCCAACTTCCCGCGCGTGTATATCGACCCGAACCGGACCTTGCAGGATCTGGACCCGGAACTGCTGGCCGAGCCTTGGCCCGAGCCGCTGGAGCCAGGCGAGAAGACCCGCTTGGGCAAGGGCCTGATCTGGCGCCGGATGGACAAGGCCACGCCGATCTATGACCGCAAGCTGACGCTGGATGAGGTGCGGCACCGCATCCGTGCCTACTACGAGCCTTACCACGCGGCGCTGTCGCAGGCGATCGGCCGGGTCGAGCAGCGCTTTGGCGCAGTCTGGCATCTGAACCTGCATTCCATGCCCAATGACGCCTACGAGCGCCTGGGCCGGCAAAGCGAGCACCCGCTGGCGGACTTCGTGCTGGGCGATCGCGACGGCACGACCTGCGAGCCCGAGTTCATCGCGTTGATCGAAAAGGCCTTACGCGATCTGGGGTACACCGTGGCGCGCAACGACCCCTACAAAGGCGTGCAGCTGATTGCGCAGATCGGGCAGCCGGCGCTGAACCGGCACAGCCTGCAAGTGGAGATCCGGCGTCCGTTGTACATGGACGAGGCCACGCGCGAGCGCAACGCAGGATTCGAACTGTTGCGCGGGCATCTGTCGCAGGTGCTGGAGCAGGTGGCGGACTATGTGCGCGTGCGCATGAATGCCGTCACGTCGACAAAATAGATTCGCTTGTATAGAGCGGCGCCAGAAGCCGGAATTGATGCAGATCAATTCCGGCTTCTTTTTTTCCATCGGGCCTTCCCGAGGTAAAAAGCGCTCGCTCCAGGGGCGGCGCCGCCGCATCGGCGGGAGCGGCATGGCAGCCTGCTTTTCGGGCATTTAAGTTTTCTTGCGCCGGGCCGTTGTCGCTAACAACGAGCTGCGCCGGCTGTGGCCGCGGCGATAGGAAACCGTAATGCTAGAGAAGACGATCAACGGATTTTCGGTGGTTGCGTACGCGACGCAACCCGAGGGCCGCACCCCCCCGCGGGCGTTCCTGGAGACGCGGCGTCTTGCGCCCAAGGCGAAGCCCGCGGACGCGGAGGCGGCAGCGGCCGAGCCGGTGCCGGCAGAGGCGGACAAGCCCGAAGGCCAGCCCTTCGAGATCTTCGTCAGTCGGCGGTTTCGCAGCACGATCGAAGCCATGTCGGCGGCGCGCAACGCGTTGGATCGCGTGAAAAGCGTGGACGAGGACGGCGTGCCGGATCACCTGCCGGAATAGCGCGCAAGGGGCCAAGCACGGCCGGCAACCGTGATTGCCGGCGTCGGGCCCCATATTGTTATCCCGACTTTGTATTTGTCGAACCCCTGACAGCAGGCTGATGATGCCGCATGGCAATCATCGCCATTCACAGTCTGCTCAAAAGGAAGGTTGATGAATACGAACGTCCATCGCGCCGCGCTCACCGCGCGGGGAGTCTCACGCCGTGCGCTGTTGCGCGCGGCAAGCGTCGCGGGATTGGCCGCGCCGCTGGGCATGCTGGGTTCCCGCGTGCTGGCGGCCGATTCGGCGCCGCGCACGTTCAAGATCGCATGGAGCCAGACCGCCGTCTGCCAGTCGCCCGTCTCTGTGGCGCTTGAGCGCGGCTTCTTCGAAAAATACGGGTTGAAGGTCGAACGCATCAATTTCAGCGGCTCGACCGACCAGCTGCTGGAAGCGATCGCCACCGGCCACGCCGACGGCGGCATCGGCATGGCGTTGCGCTGGCTCAAGCCGCTGGAGCAGGGCTTTGATGTGAAGCTGGCGGTGGGCACGCACGGCGGCTGCATGCGCTTGCTGACCGCCGAAGACTCGCCCATCAAGAGCGTGAACGACTTGAAGGGCCGCCGCGTGGCCGTGTCGGATCAGGCCAGCCCCGTGAAGAATTTCTTTGCGATCCGCGTGGCGCAACTGGGCATCGACCCCGAGTCCGTGGACTGGCGCCAGTATCCGCAGGACCTGTTCGGCGAGGTGCTGAGAAAAGGCGAGGTGGACGCCATCGCCGGCGACGACCCGCTTATCTACACGCTGCGCGAAGACAACAAGCTGCGCGAGATCGCGACCAACATCGAAGGCGACTACGAGAACCGCACCTGCTGCGTGCTGGGACTGCGCGGCGACCTCGTGCGCAAGGATCCCGAGGCGGCCGCGGCCATCACGCGCGCGGTGATCGACGCGCAACGCTGGACCGCGTCCAACCCTGACGAGACGGCGCGAATTTTCGCGCCCTACGTGCCGGGCAAGGTGCCGGCCGAGCGCGTGGCCGCGATCTTGCGCAGCCATAGCCACGGGCATGCCTCCACGGGGTCGGCGCTGCGCGAGGAGATTGTGGGCTACGCCAAGGACCTGAAGACCATCAAGGTGCTGAGCGCGAATCTGGACATCAACAAATACGCGCAAGTGGTGGTGCCCAATGTCCTCGGTTGACGCATTGCCGGCCCGCGCGGCGCTGGCGCCGGGCTGGCGCTTGTGGAAGACGGGCGTGGCCGCTGCCGCCGTGTGGGCGGGCGTGGGCGGCGTGACGCTGGGCTGGCCGAACGTGGAAGTGGGTTTTTCGTCATGGGGCTACACGCGGGAGTTCGGCGTGGCGGCATTGGCGCTGGCGGCGCTGCTTCTGCTGGTGGCCGTGTCGGGCGTGGAACAGGCGCGGCCGGTTCGCGCTTTGCGCCGCGCCGGGCCGTGGCTGCTGGCCCTGGCGGTGGCGGTGGGCGCGTGGGAAATCGCGACGGCGAAACTTGCGCTGCTGCCCAGTCCGTTCTTCGCGCCGCCGCAGTCCCTGATCGAGGTCTACGTCACCGACTACAAGCGGTTGGGCGACAGTCTCGTGAATTCGCTTTGGCTGCTGGCCAATGGATTCCTGCTGGGGGCGGCCGCGGGCTTTCTGACGGGCGTGGCGATCGGCTGGTCGCGCGGGCTGGGCTACTGGGTGCATCCGGTGCTGCGCTTTTTGGGGCCGGTGCCATCCACCGCCTTGCTGCCGATGGCGTTCTTCTTCTTTCCCTCCAGTTGGTCGGCGGCGGTGTTTCTGATCGCGCTGGCGACGTGGTTTCCGGTCACGGTGCTGACCTGGTCGGGCGTGGCGGGCGTGAACCGCGCCTACTACGACGTGGCGCGCACGATGGGCGCCAACGAATGGTTCCTGGTGCTGCGCGTTGCCATTCCTGCCGCGTTGCCGCAGGTCTTCGTGGGCCTGTTCATGGGGTTGGGCGCGTCGTTCTCGGTGCTGGTGGCCGCGGAAATGATGGGCGTGAAATCAGGGCTGGGCTGGTACCTGTCCTGGGCGCAGGGCTGGGCGTCCTACGCCAACATGTACGGCGCGCTCTTTGTCATGGCGCTGGTGTTTTCGGGACTGATCACGTTGTTGTTCCTGGGGCGCGACCGCCTCCTGGCCTGGCAGAAAGGAGTGGTGAAATGGTAGCGGCGGCAGTGGCGCAAACGCCCGTCTCGCGCGGCGCGGCGCTGGCCGTGCGGGGCGTGAACCATCATTTCGACCTGGACGGCACGGCGTTGCCGGTGCTCGACAGCATCGACCTGGAGGTCAAGCCCGGCGAGTTCGTCGCGTTGCTGGGGCCCAGCGGCTGCGGAAAGTCGACGCTGTTGCGGCTGGTGGCCGGCCTGGAGCCGCCGGCGCAAGGCGGCCTGCTGGCGGACGGCGATCCGATCGACGGGCCGTCGCCGTCCCGCATCGTCGTGTTCCAGGATCCCACCTTGTATCCTTGGCGCACCGTCTGGAACAACGTGGCGCTGGGCCTGCAGGCGCGCGGCCTGCTGAAGACCGAGCGCCATCGCGTGGATGACGCCTTGCAGCGCGTGGGCCTGGCTGCCTTCGGCAAGGCGTACCCGCATCAGCTGTCGGGCGGCATGGCGCAGCGCGCGGCATTGGCGCGGGCGCTGGTCAACGACCCGCGCATCCTGATCCTGGACGAACCCTTGGGCAAGCTGGATTCGCTGACGCGCATCGCCATGCAATCCGAACTGGTCGAGTTGTGGCAACGCGCGGGGTTCACCGCCTTGCTGGTGACGCACGACGTGGAAGAGGCCCTGTTCATGGCGTCGCGCATCGTGGTGCTGAGCGAACGGCCTGCGCGGATCAAGGACGAAATCATCAATGACCTGCCTTACCCGAGGCACCGGGGCGACCCGAGGCTGGCGCAATTGCGCCATCGCGCACTGTCCTTGCTGGGGCTGGATGCGACGTGGTGAGGATCCTGGGGCTGTCGCTGGCCGTGCTCGGCTTGCTGGGCTTGGCGCTTGCCGTGGCTGTCTTGAGGCACCCGCAAGCGTCGCTGGCGATTTCCCACTGGCCGTTCGCCTGGCGCTATGACCCGGATCTGCCCGTCAGTCCGCACACCTGGCGGCAGCTATGGTTGGCGCTGGCGCAAAGCGGGGCGGCGCTGGTCTTGCTGGTGCTCGCCTTGTTCTCCAGGCGCTGGCGATACGGCCTGCTGGCGTTGGCCGTCGTGCTGGCTTTCAGCACGCATTGGCCGCGCCCGCAGATGCTGCTGACGGAGGCGCACACCACGTCCTATCAGCGTTCGCCCTTGGCGTTTTCGGACACCAATGTGCTGCAGGGCGGGCGGCTGTATCAGGCGCATTGCGCGGGCTGCCACGGTGCGGCGGCGGACGGCCGGGGGCCGCGGGCGGCCAGCCTGCCCGTCTGGCCTAGCGTGTTGGGTGCGCCGCTCTTCGATAACCGCCTGGAAGGCGAACTGCATTGGCACGTGGCCCAAGGCGGCAAGACGCCTTCCGCGTCCGCCATGCACGGATTTCAAGCGGTGTTGAGCGCCGACGATATCTGGCGGGTGCTGGACTATCTGCGGCTGCGCGCCTATGGCACGAGCGGCGGCGCGGGCATGCCGGCCATCCCGGCGCCGGTCGTGCATCTGGCCTGCCGGGATGGGCGGGCCGACAGCTTGGGCGGATTGCGCGGCTTGCCGTTGCGCGTGGTGGCGCACGCGCCCGACGCACCGGACGAACCGCAGGATCCGCGCATCTTGACCCTTGCCCTGACGCGCGGCGCGCCAGGCGATGCGAATGCCGACTGCGTGGCGGCGGATCGCGGCGCCTGGGAGGCCTATGCCCTGGCCGCGGGCGTGCCGTCCGAAGCGTTGGCGGGCGCGCAGTTCATGGTGGACCGCCATGGCTGGTTGCGTGCGCGCCGCCTGCCTGGCGCGGCGCCCGCCTGGACCAGCGCGGACAACGTCTGCGGGCCGGGAGGGCGGATGGAGGGCGGGGGCGTGGGCGGGCTGGGTGAACTGTTGCTGGCGATGGATCGGGCACCCATTGCCTTGCCGCAGCGGTCGCCTTGAGTCCTGAAAGGGGGCTCCGCGTCGGGAGCGCTTCTTGCGGAGAATCGGGCGGCCATTTGGCCGATCAAGGTGAGCGACATGACCACACCCCTACCCAACCCGCCCATTGAACCCGAGCACCCCGATTCACAGAGGAAACTGGATCTTCCAGAAGATGCGGACGATGAATCCGACCTTCCCCAAGACGAAGCACAGCCGGAAGAACTGGCCGAACTGGAACCCGAAGAGCCGGTGGGCACGCCGGCATCCAATCAGCAGGAGTCATAAGCGGCCCTTCCATGCGTGGCCGGGATAGCGCGTCCGCTCAGCTGGAAAAAGGGCAGCGGCGCGCGAGCCGGTTACGGCATCGGCGTCGCGACGAGCTTGTCCGCGGGGAAGGGCACGAGCAAGCCGCGCGCCGCCTCGGCCGGCGCCGTCAGCCAGTCGCCGTAGGCGCCTTCGGGCAAGATGACGATCATGCGCTTTTCCTTGCCCGACTGGTGGTAATGCTTGAACAGGGGGTGATCGTCCGCATTGACCGTCAGCATGGTGTAGCTTTCCTGGCGCTGGCCCGCGGCATCGTGCCAGTGGTCCCATAGGCCGGCGATGCCCATCGGCGCGCCGTCGGCGCGGGTGAATCGCGTCGCGACGGACTTCATGCTGAGGCCCGCGTCGACGGGGCGCCAATCCGGTTCGAAGATCGCCTCGGCCGGGATGATGCAGCGTTGCCCCTTCTGCCATGCGCCGCGGAATGTGAAGGCGCGGGCGACTTGATCATCGCGCGCATTGAATGTCGACAGCTTGCCGGCATCGTTCAGTCCGTCGGAACGGGTCGATGCACTGATCAGCCCCCACCGCCCCAGAACCGCCTCGCGCTCCGGTACCGCGTCATCGCCCGCGTCATGCTCCACCGGACGGCGCACGAACAGCCCCTGAAGCTTGGGCCACACGTCATACATGCCAAGCGCCGCGGGCTTGTCGCGCACCCCGAACTTCTTGAGCAGCAGTTCGGCGTCCTTCAAGGTCTGGTAGTGGCTGCACATGCATACCTCCGCTATTGCGTTGAGTATAGGCGCGGCAGGGGAAAAATCGGACGCGATGAGTGGGGGCATATAAGTGCGCGGAATCCGGATATTCCGACAAGATAGTTCCCCTTGGCGTCCCCCCCGCCCATCATCTTGGACAGGTTTGTTTGCACACTTCCTTCATGACGAGGTCTTCAAGATGAGTACGTTGAACGAGTATCTGGGCCAGAAACGCGCTGCCGTCCTGGTTCGCAACGGGCGGGATCCGCAGACCGTGGAGCCCGTGAAGCTGCGCGCGCACGTCAGCGCCGAGGGCCGCAGCGGGGTGCGCCGCATCCGCATCCGGGATCACCAGGTGGTCAGCGACAGCCCGGCCGACTTTGCGGGCTACGACCTGGGGCCGAGTTCGCCAGAGCTGTTGCTGGGTTCGCTGGGCAGTTGCCTTACGCACATCTTCCTGATCAAGGCGGCGGAACTGGAGCTGCCGCTGGAATCGCTGGAAGTCGAGATCGAAGGGGACCTGGACCCGCGCGGCGGCAAGCCGGGCTACGAGAAGGTGCCGTTCTTTCCGCACAATATTCGCTACACGGCGCATATCGTGTCGCCCGCGGATGAGCAGGCAGTGCGCGCCGTGCACGAAGCGGTGGAGCAGTGGTGCCCGATCCTGAACCTGCTCAAGCAGCCGCAACCGCTGGAAGGCAGCGTGCGGCACACGCGCCCGGCGCCGCAATAAGCGCCTGGCGGGCAGGGCGGCTCAGGTCAGCGTGCTGCGCATCAGGATCTCGGTGAGCGCGCGGGTCGGCTTGTTGGGCGCAGGGGCCGAGATGACGATGAATTCGACCTGCGGCAAGGCGGGCAACTGGCCGGCGCCCGCGGGGGAGGCCAGGCCCGCCGTGGACAGGTGCGAGGGCTGCACCGTGATACCCAGCCCGGCGCGGGCGGCGGCCTGGCAGCCGGCGTAGCTGGTGCTGGTGCAGACGATCTGCCAACTGCGGCCGGCTCGCGCCAGCGCGTCAAGCGTCAGCGTGCGGGTCACGCTGGGTTCGCGCAAGAGGATCAGCGGCAAGGGTTCGTCGGGGGCGATGCGCAAGCCCTCCTTGGCCCGCCATAGCAGGGCTTCCTTGTGCAGGGTCTGTCCCCGGCGGTCGCCGCGGCGGCGCTTGCCGATCATCACGTCCAGCCCGTTGTCGTCCAGCAGCTTGTAGAGCTCGCTGGTGACGCCGATGGTCAGGTCCAGCTCCACTTCGGGGTGGGCCAGGCGGAAAGCCGCCAGCACGTCGGGCAGCGGCCCCATCGCCAAGTCGTCTGACGTACCCAGGCGGACGCGGCCGCGCAGCCGAGGCGCGTCGAACAGCCTTTCAGCCCGTTCATGGGCATCCAGGATGATTTCCGCGTGCACCAGCAGGCTGCGGCCGTCGCTGGTCAGCGTGAGCGAATGCGTGTCGCGCAGGAACAGGCGGCGGTTGACTGCCTGCTCCAGTTGCCGGACGTGTTCGCTGACCGTGGGCTGGGTCAGCCCCAGCCGCCGGGCGGCCTCGGTGAAGCTTGGCGCGGCCGCGGCGGCGGCAAAGGTCTTGAGCCACAAGGGATTGAGCATGGCGCGGGTTTGTCATAGGGATTTCCGATGACAGTTAAAGTAATCAGTGGCCTTCACGATGGCAAGGGGCGCGCCTATAGTTCCCGTAACTTTTCGACCATCCGACCGCCATGCGCCGCTTCCTGCCCGACCAATTCACGCTCATCCTGATCGCCACGGTGGTGTTCGCCAGCTTCTTCCCCGCGGTGGGCAAGGGCGCGTCCTTCATGATGGTGGCCAGCAACGTGGCCATTTCGCTGCTGTTCTTCCTGCATGGCGCGCGCCTGTCCACGGACGCCATCGTGGCGGGTGTGAAGGACGTGCGCCTGCATGCGCTGATCCTCGCGTGCACGTTCATCCTGTTTCCGGCGCTGGGCTTGGGGCTGCGGGCGCTGTTCCCCGGTTTGCTGACCCCGTCGCTGTGGCTGGGCGTGCTGTTCGTCTGCACCTTGTCGTCGACGGTGCAATCGTCCATCGCGTTCACCTCCATGGCGCGCGGCAACGTGCCTGGCGCCATTTGCGCGGCGACGGCATCCAATCTGCTGGGCACCGTGCTGACGCCGTTGCTGGTGGCCGTGCTGCTGCATCGCCAGGGCGGCGGGCACGGGCTGGCTGATGCCGGCCGCATCCTGCTGCAGCTGCTGCTGCCGTTCGCGGTGGGCAGCCTGCTGCGGCCGTGGATCGGCGCCTGGGCGCAACGCAACAACCGCGCCTTGTCCAAGGTGGACCGCAGCTCGATCCTGCTGGCGGTCTACACCGCGTTCAGCGAAGCCGTCGCCCAAGGCATCTGGCACGCGTTCCCGGCCATCGACCTGGCCACGATGGTGCTGGTCAATGCCTTGCTGCTGGGGGCCGTGCTGCTGGTCACGACGTGGGGCAGCCGCAAGCTGGGCTTGTCCAAGGAAAACGAGATCACGCTGGTTTTCTGCGGATCGAAGAAGTCTTTGGCCTCGGGCATTCCGCTGGCGACCGTGCTGTTCGGCACATCGCAGATGGGCGTGGTGGTCCTGCCGCTGATGATCTTCCACCAGATGCAATTGATGGTGTGCGCGGTGCTGGCGCGCCGGTATGCCGAGCGCCAGGAGCCGGCGCGGGTGGCGGTGGCCGGCGCCTAGGGGCGGGCGCCGCTGGCAGGTCCCGTCAGGCGGCCTCGTCCCGAGGCCGGATCTTGCCGCCGGGTTGCCAGAAGACGTCGCCGTCGCGTTCATTGACGGTCAAGACGGCCAGGCGGCCGTTCTTGCAGGGGCCGCCCACGCACAGGCCCGTGTCGGGCTCGTAGGTGGCGCCGTGGCGCGCGCACATGAGCAGGTCGCCGGCACGCGTGAAAAAGCTGCCTTCCCAGTCGAGTTCGACGCCCACGTGGGCGCACCGGTTCAGGTAGCCATGCACGCGGTCCTGATAGCGCACGAAGAACGCGGTGGTCTGGCCCGCGCTATCGGTCACCGGCACTTTCACGCCCAGCCCGCCGTTGACGAGCTCGGCGCCGGCACAGACTCGGACTTCAGGGGTAGCGGGAGAATCCTGCATGGCGGGCCTTCTGGGAAAAGGGTGCGATCTTCGGACAGGGGGCCGGGCTTGTCAATCGGCGGGGGCAGTGGGGATGACGGGGGCGCTGTCCTGCTGGCGGGCCCACATGCCGGCGTACACGCCGCCCTGGGCCAGCAACTGCGGATGGCGGCCGCGTTCGATGACGCGGCCGTCGGACAGCACGATGATCTCGTCCGCGTCCGCCACGGTGGACAGGCGGTGGGCGATGATCAGCGTGCTGCGGCCCTGGCTGACTTCTCGCAGGTTCGCCTGGATTTCGCGTTCGGTGTGGGTATCCAGCGCGCTGGTGGCCTCGTCGAACAGGAAGATGGCGGGGTTTTTCAGGATCGTGCGCGCAATGGCCACGCGCTGCTTTTCACCGCCAGACAGCTTCAGGCCCCGTTCGCCCACCATGGTCTGGTAGCCGTCGGGCATGGTCATGATCAGGTCATGGATGTGCGCCAGCCGCGCGGCGGCCTCGATTTCGGCGTCGGTGGCGCCGGGGCGGCCGTAGCCGATGTTGTAGTGGATGGTGTCGTTGAACAGTACCGTGTCTTGCGGCACCACGCCGATCGCCGCTCGCAGGCTGGCTTGGGTGACATCGCGCACGTCCTGGCCGTCGACCACGATCGCGCCGCTATCGGTGTCGTAGAAGCGGAACAGCAGGCGGCCGATCGTGGATTTGCCGGCGCCCGACGTGCCCACCACCGCCACCGTCTTGCCGGCGGGGATCGTGAAGCTGACGCCCTTCAGGATGGGGCGGCGCGCGTCATAGCCGAAATGCACGTCCCGGAATTCGACCTGGCCGCCAGCGACCTGCAGGGGGCGGGCATCCGGGCGGTCGGCCACTTCGCGGTCCTGGCCCAGCAGTTCGAACATGCGTTCCATGTCGATGATCGCCTGCTTGATTTCGCGGTAGATGAAACCGAAGAAGCTGAGCGGCTGGTACAGCTGCAGCAGGTAGGTGTTGACCAGGACGAAGTCGCCCAGCGTGTAGCGGCCTTCGGCGATGCCGGTGGCGGCCATCCACATGACCAGCGTCAGGCCGACCGAGATGATGGCGGCCTGGCCCACGTTCAGGACCGACAGGCTGACCTGGCTGCGCACGGCGGCGCGTTCGTAGCGGGTAAGCGAAGCGTCGTAGCGGCGCGCTTCGTGCTCTTCGTTGCCGAAATACTTGACGGTTTCGTAGTTCAGCAGGCTCTCGATGGCCTTGGTGTTGGCTTCGGAGTCGGTTTCGTTCATCTGGCGCCGGAACTTGGCGCGCCACTCGGTGACGGCAAGCGTATAGGCCATGTACAGGATCACCGTCGCCCCGGTGGCCAGCGCCAGCCAGACGTCGAACATCTTCCACAACACGATGCAGACCAGGCCGATCTCGAAGAACGTCGGCAGGATGTTGAACAGCAGGAACGACAGCAGCGTCTGGATGCCCTTGGTGCCGCGTTCGATGGCGCGGGTCAGCCCGCCGGTCTGGCGCGACAGGTGAAAGCGCAGCGCCAGCGCGTGCAGGTGCCGGAAGATCTGCAGGCCGACGGCGCGAATGGCGTGCTGGCCGACCCGGGCGAAGATGGCGTCGCGCAATTCCGAGAACAGCAGCGACAGCACCCGGGCCGTGCCGTAGGCCAGGATCAGTCCCAACGGCACCGTCACGGCGCCGGGCGCGCCTTTGCCCAGTTCGTCGATGGCGTGCTTGTAGATCAGCGGCACGTAGACGGTCGCCGCCTTGGCGGCGAACAGACAGAGCAGCGCGGCGACGACGCGCACCTTCAACCCCGTCATCCCGGGAGGCCAGAGGTAGGGAAAAAGGGTGCGCAGGGTGGAAAAACCGCCCCGGTTCTTCGGGGGCGCGTCAGAGGGGTTCATGGCTGGGCAAGGGGGCGGATGCGAGGGGTGGCCCGGGGGGCGCAAGGGCGTGTGACGGCCATTATCGGACACGGGCGCTATTATTTGGCTGATAACCCCTGGTATTTGCGGACCATTGCTGGGGGATGTTGATCCGGTATCGCGATGCGGGCGCAGCTCGGCAAGCCCGCTTTTTGTCTCTTCAATCCTGGGGTGGGCCGGGCTGTGCCCAGGATTGCGCGACCTGGCGCATATTCGCCGCGCAGGCGTCGCGGTGCAAGCTTCGGAGGGTCTTATGGCGAAAGTACCCGCAGTGAAATTGAACGACGGCAACAAGATCCCGCAACTGGGGCTGGGCGTCTGGCAGGTGCCGGACGAGCAGGCCTCCTCCAGCGTCAAGGAGGCGCTGGCGGCCGGTTACCGCTCGGTGGACACCGCGGCCATCTATGGCAACGAGGCGGGAGTGGGCGCCGGGCTGCGCGCGGCCGGCGTGGCGCGCAAGGATCTGTTCGTGACCACCAAGCTCTGGAACGACCGGCACGGCTACGACGATGCCCACAAGGCGATGGACGAGAGCCTGGAAAAGCTGGGCCTGGCGTATGTGGACCTGTATCTGATCCATTGGCCCGTGGCGGGCAGCGCGAAGTTCCTGGACGCCTGGCGCGCCATGGTCGAGATGAAGGAAGACGGCCGTGCCCGTTCGATCGGCGTGTCCAATTTCACCCAGGCCAACCTTGAGCGGCTGATGGAGTCGTCCAAAGTGGTGCCGGCAGTGAACCAGATCGAGCTGCATCCCGGCTTTACCCAGCGCGAGCTGCGGGCGTTCCATGCCAAGCACGGCATTGCGACCGAATCCTGGAGCCCCTTGGCCCAAGGCGGCATCACCAAGGAAAAGGTCATCCTGGAACTGGCGAAAAAGCACGGCAAATCGCCCGCGCAGGTGACGCTGCGGTGGCATTTGCAGAGCGATCTGATCGTGATCCCGAAATCGGTCACGCCTGCCCGCATTCGCGAAAACATCGACGTTTTCGATTTTGAACTGACGGGCGACGAGATGGCGGCAATCGACGGCATCAAGGAAGGCGCCCGTCTGGGGCCGGACCCCGAGCGCTTCGGCAAATAAGGCCGCGTCGCGCGGCCGGCGGCGGGGCTGGGGGCAGCGGGGCCCCCGGATGGGGAGGCGGGACCCCACCCCCGTGGCAGTCTTTTCCGGGCCTAGTGCTTCAGCGGGAAGCACCAGTAGCGCACGATGACCACCAGCAGGATGGTCAGCGTGATCCAGGACGCCCAGTGCCAGGCGCCGGTGCCGAGCAGGGCGGCCAGCAGGCCGAACACGCTCAGCACGCCCAGCACGATCGGCACGCCCCACACGAACATGAAACCGCGGCCCCCTTTGCTGCTTTTACGGGCGCTCATGCGGGGGTCCTTTGCGGGGCGGCGGCGGCCTGGTGCTTTTTCACGAGTTCGTTGATGCGTGCTTCGGTGGCGCGGCGGCGCGCCAGCCACAGGTAGAGGCCGCTGACCAGGACCACGATGGTGATCAGGTCGAGCAGCGCCCAGATGATCTTCAGGGGCAGGCCGGCGTAATCGCCGAAATGCAGCGGCCGGGACACTTCCAGCGCGGTGAGGTACCAAGGCATCTTGGCCACGGTCGTCAGCGCGCCGGTCTTGCCGTCCACCAGCACCGGGGTGTTCAGCTTCGACGTCAGCGGCGTGTCGCCGCGCATCCAGGCGATGTAATGGTGCGGGCTGCCGAAGGCGTTGCCGGGGAAGGCGATGAACGACACTTCGTTGCCCGGCAGGGCCTTTTTCGCGGTATCGGCGGCCAGTTGGGCCGACGCCAGTTCCGTGGGGACCGTCTGGCCCTTGTAGGGCTCCAGGATGCGGACCAGTTCGGTCGACTGCCACAGACGGAACAGCGGCGTCGACAATTCGTTGATGACGCCCGTCACGCCCACCACGAACGCCCAGACCAGCGTGACGATGCCCAGCAGGTTGTGCAGGTCCAGCCATTTCAGGCGGGTGCTGCGCGTGGCGCGCACCGTGCCGAACTCCAGCTTCTTCATGAAGGGGCCGTAAAGCACGACGCCGGACACGATGGCCACGCAGAACAGCAAGCCCATGAAGCCCAGGAACAGTTCGCCGGGCAGCCCCGCGAACAGGTCCACGTGCAGCGCCAGCATGATGCCCATGAAAGAGAACTTGTCCTGCGTGTAGGGCGGACCGTCGAGCAGCACGTCGCCCGTGCGGCCGTCCATGCGCACCGCGTGCCCGGAAGCCTGGCCGTCGCCGGGCTTCTTGGCCATGCCCACCCAGACCTGGGGCTCGTCGGGATCGAAGAACAGGTAGTCGATCACTTCGCCCGGGTACATGGACTTGGCGCTTGCAACGAGCGTGTCCAGGTTCGCGGGGGGCGTGTTGGCCGGCACATCCGACAGGGGCTTGGCGTCATCCAGCCAGTGTTCGATTTCGTGGTGGAACACCAGCGGCAAACCGGTAAGACAGATGATGAGCAGGAAGATGGTGCAGACGAGGCTGGTCCACTTGTGGATCCAGTACCAGGTCTTGATGGTGGAGGCGGCTGTCATGGCGACGGCAGGAGGCGGCCTGCGCGGCCCCCTTTAAGGTATCAGTTGGGAAAGTCGGAACATTATCACGAACAATAGCGATTCTCGTAACGCAATATTTTGACCCCGTTGGCAGGGGGGGCGCAACGGTGTCCCGCCGGAAAGCGGGTTAAAAAGAAGGGTCAGGTTTCAACAGGCAAGCACCGCCACGGCCGAATTACGGGGACGGATATGTCCGCCCCAAGGCCGGTGGTCACGGATCATCATGGAGCAGCGATTTCTGAAAATCCCGCGCAACGAACGCGGCCGCGATTTTGCGGTGGGCGACGTGCATGGGCACTTTTCCCGTCTACAGGAAAGCCTGGACCGCCTGGGTTTCGACCCGGCGCGCGACCGGCTGTTTTCCGTGGGCGATCTTGTGGACCGGGGGCCGGAAAACGAGGCCGCCCTGGAGTGGCTGGCCCAGCCCTGGTTCCACGCGGTCCAGGGCAATCACGAGGACTATGCGATCCGCCACGTGCGCACGGGCCAGGTGGACGTCATGAACTGGCGCGGCTATGGCGGCGGCTGGTTCCTGGACCTGCCGCCCGACCGGCAGAAGGTCTTTGCCGAAGCCTTCGCGCAACTGCCCATCGCCATCGAGGTCGAGACCGCCGACGGCGCGGTGGGATTGCTGCATGCGGATTGCCCGGTGTTGTTCTGGCCGCGGCTGGAATCTGCGCTGCAAGACCGCTACAAGCGCACCAGCGCGGCCTGCCAGTGGTCGCGCGAACGGCTGCGCCAAATGGACAGGACGGTCATCAAGGGCGTGCGGGCGGTGGTGGCGGGGCACACGCCGGTAGCGGCGCCGCTGTTGCTGGGCAACGTCTATCACATCGACACCGAGGGCTGGCGGGAAGGCTATTTCACCTTCCTGGACCTGGAGTCGCTGCTGGCCTGGCCGCGTGAGGTGGTGACCGAATTGGCGACCGAGGAATAGGGTCGCCAAACCGCACTCGGGTTTAGGAAATGACAAAGGGCGCCGTGGAGGCGCCCTTCGTGTCTGCGGACGGCCGGATCAGAGGGGCCGGGCCACGACGGGGGCCGAAGTGGTGACCGCGCTGGCGCTGACGCCGCTGCCGTCCAGGTTGGCGCCGGGCATTCCTGCGGCAGGCGTCCCTGCGGCAGGCG